>JAXISQ010000028.1:0-10901 GCA_034680505.1 Noviherbaspirillum sp. | reverse complement strand
ATATTTGCTTTCAACTGATCAAGATTGGTTGCGCCTATGATGGTGGAAGCCACAAACCAACGTGTATAACACCATGCGAGTGAGAGTTCAGTCACGGTCATGTTATGCGCTTTGGCTAATTCCATATAACGTTTGGTTGCCTCGATCACACGTGGACGTAAATAACGTGGACTCCAGTTTGGTGGGAAGATACTTAAACGACCTTTTGCTTGTGGATCATTAATGTACTTACCAGTTAATTGGCCAAATGCGAGTGGGCTATAAGCTAACAGCCCTATATCTTCGCGATAGCATGCTTCATCTAAGCCACTTTCAAAACTACGATTAGCGAGGTGGTAGCAATTTTGTATAGAGACGATACGTGGCAATTCTTCGGTCTGTGCAAGATAAACATATTCTGAAATGCCCCATGCACTTTCATTTGACACACCGATATAACGGATCTTGCCTTCGTCGATTAAGTCATACAAAACACCTAGTGTTTCTTCTATGCTGATCGCAGGACGTTCTTGATCGGGATTGAAAAATAACTGACCAAAGATAGGTACATTACGACTCGGCCAATGTAATTGATATAAATCGATGTAGTCTGTTTGTAAGCGACGCAAACTACCTTCTACTGCTTCACGTATATTTTTTTCATCAAAATTATTTTGTCCATTGCGTACCCAAGTCATGGCTTTGGATGGACCTGCAATTTTTGTAGCCAACACTACGTCTTGACGTTTGCCAGATTTTTTCAGCCATGTGCCTATGATGCGTTCTGTTGCTCCTGTGGTTTCAGGGCGCGGCATGACGGGATACATTTCAGCGGTATCAATGAAATTAATGCCGCGCTCTAGCGCATAATCAAGTTGCGCATGCCCTTGCGCTTCATTATTTTGCTCACCAAAGGTCATGGTCCCAAGACAGATTTTGGATACTTCTAGATCGCTACTACCTAAGTAAATTTTTTCCATTTTCATCTCTCACTGATTATTGTTGTCCTTCAGTGTGCAGCAAGCGCTGCAGCACATTCCTTAATGAGTGCTGGTCCACGATAAATCAAACCAGTGTACAACTGAACGAGTGCTGCACCTGCAGCTATTTTTGCTTTTGCATCTTTACCAGAAAGTATGCCACCTACGCCTATGATAGGTATGTCATTACCTAATTCTTTTTTGAGTAAGCCAATCACATGATTCGATGCATCAAATACAGGCGCGCCGGATAAGCCGCCCGTTTCTTCTGCATGCAGCATACCTTGCACTGCGGTTCGTGAAATCGTGGTGTTGGTTGCAATCACAGCTTCAATGCGATGACATATCAGTGCTTCAGAAATTGTTTTAACTTGTTCTGCATCGAGATCGGGTGCAATTTTTAAAGCAATAGGAACATGACGTTGATGTTGATCAGTCAGTTCTGATTGCGTCTGTTTTAATCCGGCTAATAGTGTATCGAGTTCAGAGGCATCTTGCAGTTGTCGTAAATTTTTTGTATTGGGTGATGAGATGTTTACGGTGACGTAAGAAGCATAGGGATAGACTTTCTTTAGACAATGCACATAATCTTCGAGTGCACGTTCCATAGGAGTGTCAGCATTCTTACCAATGTTTAAACCCAACACGCCCTCTTTGTTTTGATAAAAACGCGAGGCTTGTACATTTTTTACAAATGCATCCACACCGTGATTGTTAAATCCCATGCGATTGATTAAGGCCTGTGCTTGCGGCAGTCGAAACATGCGGGGTTTGGGATTGCCTGGTTGTGCGCGTGGAGTCACGGTACCGATTTCTATGAAACCAAAACCGAGTGCGGCAAGACCATCGATATAAGCGCCGTCTTTGTCTAGACCAGCAGCTAAGCCCACTGCATTAGGAAAAGTAATGCCCATTACCTTAACAGGTGTGTCTGCAGGCTTTGCATAATGACGCAATAAACCCATTTGCGCAGCACGTTGTAATGCTGGCAAAGTCAGGTTATGCGCAGTTTCCGGATCAAGCGAGAACAGTAGCGGGCGCGTTAGGGCGTAGAGAAATTTTTCAGACACAATGCGAGCGAAATAAACTGATAAGACTTATTTTACCCTGCTATGAGAAAAATTCCTTAAAACAAAGATCGTAGGATGCAATGGATGGCGATGTATGTAATGCACAGATCTCGGACGATTACGCTTTGCTAATCGTCCCTACAAGACTCTGCAATGCTGCGATATGTAGGTACGAATAGCGTAGCGTATTCGTACGAACAAAAAGATAGTAGGGTAAAAAAAGATTGAAATTTAAATGACTTCCCATTCGCCGCGACGTAATGCTTCGATAGGTTTGAAGTTAGTTTTATAAGCCATTTTTTCACTATGTTCTATCCAGTAGCCGAGATAAACATAAGGAATATTCAGTTGTTTGGCTTGTTCGATTTGCCACAACACGTTGTAAGTACCGAAACTAGTTTTAGGACAATCTGGATCATAAAACGTATAGACAGAAGAGAGGCCATCATTCAGTACATCGATGATACTCACCATTCTTAATTGTCCATCTGGTTCACGAAATTCAACTAAACGTGTGTTGACTTTACTTTGCAATAAAAATTGTGCGTACTGATCGCGACTATCATTATCCATACCGCCGCCTGCATGACGCGCAGCTTGATAGCGTAGATAGAGTTCGTAATGTTCATGCACATAGGCTAATCGAGTCACCCATGTAGATAAATTTTGATGTTGCTTCCATGCGCGTCGTTGACTGCGAGTAGGAATAAACAATCGCGTATCGACACGTACTGGTGTGCAAGCCTGACAGCCATCGCAGTAAGGACGATAAGTAAAAATACCGCTGCGACGAAAACCATTTCTGACTAATTCGGAATACACATCAGCATTAATTAAATGCGATGGTGTGGCAACTTGAGAGCGAGCTTGTTTCCCTTCAAGATAACTGCAAGGGTAAGGCGCTGTTGCATAGAACTGCAAGGCTGAAAATGGCAGGTCCTGAAGATGCGTCATGAATGATGGAGCGGATCAGCAATCAATTAAGGTAATTTACACTGACCAAAGGGATTAGTGCAAAGCATGTTTTAGTCACCATCATCGAATAGTGGTCTTGGCCGCCATTCGCTAATGTCAGGTTCAGTTATTGCGCGTTGTATGTGTTGAATAAACTCAGTTCTGGGCAGGCTTCTGCCCCCTAGCGAGGCTAAGTGTGAAGTCTCTTGCTGGCAATCTATCAACGCCACTCTATGGTACTTCAGAAAGTGCACTAAATAGGCTAATGCGACCTTAGATCCATCCGTAACGTGCGTAAACATCGACTCGCCAAAGAACATACGACCTAAGCAAAGTCCGTAAGCTCCCCCAACTAGTTGGTTATTTAGCCAGAGTTCGGTGGAGTGGGCATAACCCTGTTCATGCAAGGCGGTATAGCCTTTTATGATGTCTTCCGAAATCCATGTTCCTTCGCCGTGTTTGCGTTTGCCTGCGCAAGCTCGCATGACATCGATGAAGGCCGTATCAAAACGGACTTGCCAAGGCCCTTGGGATTGCATGCTTTTATGGACTTTTTTCAGCGTTTTTTTCAGGCTGTGAGAAACAGTGAAATCCTCGGTATAGAGCACCATACGTGGATCGGTGCTCCACCAAAGAATAGGCTGTCCTTCAGAAAACCAAGGAAAAATGCCTTTTCGATAAGCATCGAGCAATCTTGCAGGAGAGAGATCTGCGCCTGCTGCTAATAAGCCTGCTGCACCATCTTCTTCTGTTAGTGCTTCACTCACTGGAGGAAAGGGCGTGTGTAGATCCAACCAAGGAATCATAAGGAATCACCAATTAAACGCATATTTTGCACTTTCGCAGTGCATTTTTACTTATCAAGATAATGACGAGCCAAAAATAGTTATGTAAATCAATTAGTTAAAATTTGCACCAAAAAGGAATAGATTTTGCTTAAGAGAAACTTCAATTAAAAATTCTGCACATAAACTGGGAGATTTTCATGGATTCTTTCCGCACCGGAGCTGATGCTTTGTTTATTTTGCTCGGCGCCATCATGATTTTAGCGATGCATGCTGGCTTCGCTTTTCTTGAGTTAGGCACTGTACGCAAGAAAAATCAAGTCAATGCGCTGGTCAAAATATTAGTCGATTTTGCTATATCAACGATCGCCTATTTTTTTGTGGGCTACTGGATTGCCTACGGCGTGAATTTCTTCGGCAGCGCTGAAGTCATGATAGAGAAGAGTGGCTTTGAGTTGGTGAAGTTTTTCTTTTTGCTGACTTTTGCTGCTGCTATCCCTGCGATTATTTCTGGTGGTATTGCTGAGCGTGCACGTTTTCATCCTCAGCTTGCAGCGACTGCTTTATTAGTCGGTTTGGTGTATCCCTTGTTTGAAGGCATCGCATGGAATCAACGGTTTGGGATTCAAGCTTGGTTAGAAGCGAGCTTTGGCTCTCCTTTTCATGACTTTGCTGGTTCTGTCGTCGTGCATGCGGTAGGTGGTTGGGCTGCACTGCCTGCTGTTATTTTATTAGGTGCGCGTCGAGGTCGTTACACCAAAGATGGCAATGTCGCTGCACATCCACCATCGAGCATTCCATTTTTAGCACTAGGTGCGTGGATACTCACGGTAGGTTGGTTTGGTTTTAATGTCATGAGTGCGCAAACACTCGATAAGATGAATGGATTGGTTGCAGTTAATTCATTGATGGCGATGGTGGGCGGTACGTTAGTAGCAGTGATCATGGGTAAGAACGATCCAGGCTTTGCCTATAACGGTCCATTAGCTGGTTTGGTTGCGGTTTGTGCAGGTTCAGATTTAATGCATCCATTAGCAGCACTGATTACAGGTGGTATAGCGGGTTATATTTTTGTCTGGATGTTTACTCTGACGCAGAATCGCTGGAAGATTGATGATGTCTTGGGTGTATGGCCATTGCATGGCTTATGTGGTGTGTGGGGTGGGCTTGCTGCAGGTATCTTTGGTTATAAGGAATTAGGTGGCTTAGGTGGTGTTTCGTTTTGGTCGCAGTTGCTTGGTACCCTATTAGGTATTGTGATTGCAGCAGCAGGTGGATTTCTTATTTATGGTGTGTTGAAAAAAACCGTAGGTATTCGTCTTGATCCTGAAGAAGAATACGAAGGTGCAGATTTATCTGTGCATAAAATTACTGCTACACCTGAACGTGAAGTGAGTTGGTAAGTAATTTGATAAATGTATTCACAGCGAGGCAAATTTGCTGCTGCGTTTTTGGTGATTATTGATGACTGCGATGTGATTTAGTAATGTCCATTGAATGAAAGCCAAATTTGCCTCCTGTTCTGCTTGCAGCTAAATCTGCAAAGAAAAATTTCAATGTGTGTGACACAGTAGGAAATGCCAATTCATCCCAAGGTATTTCTGATTCTGTAAATAGTTTTACTTCAAGACTTTCTGTACCTGCTGCGTAATCAATATCAAGTAAACGTGCGCGATAAAATAAATGTACTTGATGTACATGCGCTACATTCAATAAACTAAAGAGTGCTTGCATTTCAACACGCGCACCAGCTTCTTCCATCGTTTCACGTTCTGCTGCTTGTGCTGTGGTTTCATTGTTTTCCATGAAGCCAGCAGGCAATGTCCAATATCCATAACGCGGTTCAATGGCACGTCGACATAGCAAGACTTGTGCTTCCTTACCTTCGTCCCATAATGGAATAGCACCTACAACAACTTTGGGATTTTGATAATGTATGGTTCCACACTGATCGCATACATATCGTTCGCGCGTGTCATCTTTTGGTATTTGCACAGAGACAGGATGTGCGCAGTCGGAGCAATATTTCATAAAGGGTGAGCAGCCAGAATCATTCATGCATTAACGCATTATTAAGAGTCTTGAGTGTAACACTGTGATAAAGCGTGAATTGGATTTGCAATGCGCAGGGATACCCTGTATATTTCGCACCTTCAGACGCGGGGTGGAGCAGTCTGGCAGCTCGTCGGGCTCATAACCCGAAGGTCACAGGTTCAAATCCTGTCCCCGCAACCAGTTATTAAAAATAAATCCCTCGGTAACGCAACGCTGAGGGATTTGTTTTTTGAGACGCGATAAGCCTAAACCGGCCAAAACATTTGTTTTTTATTTAATGTGAGGCAGAGTTGAGCTTGCATGATGTGCATCATGAGGCAGTGCGGATGAAACTATCCTTGGCTTCAGATTCATGACAATGCCCATGACTTGCTCTATAATTCGGCTCAGCAAAGGTCATCGTTGTGGCCCTGTCCTGTTTATGCAGGAAAGCTCTCCCAGCTCCTTTGCCAGTCTTATCAGTCTTAATTGCGCCAGCCCCCAAGAAAAATTTACTCCGCCGGGTGCGCTGGTTGAAAGCATCAACGACTTTTTCTGGCTATGCCGCATTTCTTAATGCTGGCACTGATTAATCGCTGCTAACTGCAACCAACTAGTCTTACAAGAACCAGTGATGAATACTACTGAGGCGAAAAAAGTCCTCGAGACCGCACTTTTGTGCACTCATGAGGCACTATCAATCAACGATCTGAAGAAACTTTTCAACGGATCTGAAGAATCTACGGAAGATGTAATTGATGCCGATGCCATCAAGGATATGCTTGAGGAATTGACGCATGATTGGTCTGATCGTGGTGTAGAGCTTGTTCATCTTTCTACAGGTTGGCGTTTTCAAAGTCGCCCTGATATGAAAGTGTTTTTGGATCGTTTGAATCCAGAGAAGCCACCAAAATATACAAGAGCGACTTTAGAAACGCTGGCAATTATTGCGTATCGTCAGCCAGTTACGCGTGGTGATATTGAAGATATACGCGGTGTTGCTGTTAGCTCGCAAACAATTAAGTTATTGGAAGATCGTGGTTGGATAGATGCTATCGGTCATCGTGATGTGCCTGGACGGCCAGCCTTGTTCGCAACAACAAAACATTTTTTAGATGATTTAGGTTTAACTTCATTAGATCAATTGCCGCCATTGCAGCAAATTGGACAAGTCGATGGACAAGGCGAAGCTATTTCGAATGTCAACGCAATGGAGCAAAATTTACAGGCGAGTTTGTTGCAAGCCTCGATAGATTTTCCTGAAGGTGCAGAAACAAATACAGAACATCAAGAGCACACAGCAACTGCTGTGGCAATTGGGGAAGATGCATCATCCGAGCAAGAGGATCATGACGCAGATCATGAAGATGACGAAGACGATGATGAAGAACACGAAACAGATGACGTAACTGAACCCAACCAACCGGATACGCAAAGTAACAATGACCCATCCTAAGCCGAATGAATTTCCCGACTCTGTCAGTGCTACTGAGGGTGGGAGTGAACATGTGCCGACTGATACTGAGCGTTCGCTTGCTGGTGATGCGACAGATAAACGCAATGAGAATAAGGGAGCACGACGTGGACTACGTGGCCCACGCTCACTAAGACGCTCTCGCAATAACAATCAGTTTGAAAAAAATCCTGTTGAAGCAAACATAGAAGGTCAACCGGTTGAGCGCAAGCCAGTTACAGAAAAACCAGCGCACCACACCTCTGGGCCACGATTTGGCGAACGTAAACCAAATAGAAATCCAAATCAGAATCACACCGGCAATCACAACAACAATAACAAACGACCAACAGGTCGCCCTGATCATCGCAGGCCACAGGCAGCAATGAATTTACATGGCGATGCTGATTCAGCTTTTAGCTTTGTGACTTCGGATTCTTATGATGAACTTGCAGTAGCCGAAGATAAAACAGAATTTAATAAACCGCATCATCGCAATCAAAAACCAGTTAGACGTGATTTGACTGCGGATGATGATGCACCGAAGTTGCATAAAGTGTTGGCAGATGCTGGACTAGGTTCGCGACGCGATATGGAAGAATTAATTATCGCCGGTCGTGTTTCAGTCAATGGTGAACCTGCACACATAGGTCAGCGTATTTTGCCGGCTGATCAAGTGCGTATTAACGGTAAATTAATTCAAAGAAAAATCAGTAATAAGCCACCGCGCGTGCTGATTTATCACAAGCCTGCAGGTGAGATTGTTAGTACGAGTGATCCTGAAGGACGTGCAACGGTATTCGATCGTTTGCCTACTATGAAGTCGTCGAAATGGTTGGCAGTTGGACGACTCGACTTTAATACTGAAGGTTTGTTGCTCTTTACTACTTCAGGTGATTTAGCAAACAAACTTATGCATCCGCGTTATGGCATTGAACGTGAATATGCAGTGCGTACCTTAGGTGAATTAGAAGAAGGTATGCGTCAAAAATTACTCGCCGGCGTAGAGCTTGATGACGGTATAGCGCAATTTGCAAAAATTGCCGATGGTGGTGGTGAGGGTGCAAATCGTTGGTACCGC
The DNA here is from genome assembly GCA_034680505.1 of Noviherbaspirillum sp. Taxonomy (GTDB): domain Bacteria; phylum Pseudomonadota; class Gammaproteobacteria; order Burkholderiales; family Burkholderiaceae_D; genus Pernthalerella. The sequence continues at coordinate 2,565 of JAXISQ010000028.1, read as the reverse complement.
GTCATTATCTCTGAAGGTCGTAATCGCGAAGTTAGACGTATGTTTGAAGCAGTGGGTTTGACAGTGTCACGCTTGATTCGTACCCGTTATGGTGTGATGACTTTGCCACCTGCGTTAAAACGTGGACGATGGGAAGAGTTAGATGAGCATGCAGTGCGTAGTTTGCTTGCTCAAAGCGGTGTAGAAAAATCACCCGGCGCGCACAAAGGGCAACCAGGTCGTCCAGGTCAAAAAGGTCCGGGTCGCCCAGCAAATGGCAATGTGCGTGAAGGTTATCGTGGTGCGGGCATGGGCGCAGGTGCGGGTACGGGTCAGTGGCGACCTGAAGGTTCGCCTAATCGTTCTGGCACAAATGCGAAACGACCTAGCCGTCCTCGTCAGCCTGATCCCCTGCAAACTTCTTTAGGTTTCCCTACCACGGGGTCTGGAACCCGCACGCCTAGAACGCAAGATGGGCAGCGTCGCCGTAGTCCGCATTCTTCTGGCCCCTCAAATGATTGGTCTGCTGGTCAATTTAGCAACGGTAATGGGGCGAGACGTCGTTCAAGAGGTTGATTTTTCAAGAGATTTAATTTTGATAATAGGTCTTGGAGGCAGTGCTTCCGCATTGCGGCATAAGGCCTTATCACATATAATGCGTGGCTAGATTAATAGTTGGCCTGAGCGGGCACGCGCCTTTTGCGTTGCTGCGTAGTCTGAAATCAGGCGGGCAAATAAGAAAGATGGGCACTTGCCCATTTTTTTTTTCCTGAACAGATTGAGGTTGTCGATGCTCTGTAGTCTGCATCGACAATAAAACCTGATGGAGATATGTTGGTTTTATCCGTATTAATTGAAAAAACTGTAACCGGTATGGGTTATGAGTTAGTCGATTTCGAGCAAGCTGCGCGAGGATTGGTGCGGGTGTATATCGATCATCCGCCGGGAGATGAACTTCCTATCACGGTGGAAGATTGCGAAAAAGTGACGCATCAGTTGTTGCATGTACTGACAGTAGAAAACGCAGCATATGAGCGTTTAGAAGTTTCTTCTCCGGGCTTGGATAGACCGCTGAAAAAAATGTCGGACTACATCCGATTTGCAGGATGTGAAGTGACGGTGAAATTGCGTATGGCAATGCCAAATGCAGCTAATCGTAAATCGTTTCAGGGGGTATTACATGCTCCCGAAGGCGATGTACTGAAGTTGGAATTTGAAGGGAAAGACGGGCCGGCGATGTTGGAGTTTTCGTTGGCAGAGGTGGATAAGGCACGTTTAGTGCCTATAGTGGATTTCAGGAGTCGTAAATGAGTCGCGAAATTTTGATGCTGGTTGATGCGTTAGCGCGTGAGAAGAATGTCGACAAAGAAGTTGTGTTTGGCGCTCTCGAGCATGCGTTGGCACAAGCCACCAAAAAACGCTACGAAGGTGAAGTAGATATTCGCGTTGCGATTGATCGCGACACGGGCGAATTCGAGTCTTTCAGACGTTGGCATGTGGTTCCTGATGAAGCAGGTTTGCAATTGCCTGATCAGGAAATTCTCTTGTTTGAAGCTAAAGAGCAGATTGAAGACATAGAAGTTGATGACTATATCGAAGAAGCGATTGAGTCAGTTGAGTTCGGTCGTCGCTTTGCACAAGACACAAAACAAGTTGTCTTACAACGCATCCGTGATGCTGAGCGCGAACAAATCCTAGCTGATTTTCTGGAGCGTGGTGACACCTTAGTCACGGGCACCATTAAACGTATGGAACGCGGTGATGCGATTGTTGAATCTGGCAAAATCGAAGCACGTTTACCTCGTGATCAAATGATCCCGAAAGAAAATCTTCGTATCGGTGATCGTGTACGTGCATTCATTTTAAGAATTGATAGAAACGCACGTGGACCGCAAGTAATTTTGTCGCGTACTGCGCCAGATTTCATCATGAAATTGTTTGAACTTGAAGTGCCTGAGATCGAACAAGGCCTGTTGCAAATTAAATCCGCAGCGCGTGATCCTGGTGTGCGCGCGAAAATCGCTGTTTACACTAGTGATAAGCGTATCGATCCAATTGGTACTTGCGTCGGTATGCGTGGTTCACGTGTGCAAGGTGTCACAGGCGAATTAGGTGGTGAGCGAGTTGATATCGTATTGTGGTCAGAAGATCCTGCACAATTTGTGATTGGTGCACTGGCACCAGCCAATGTTTCTTCGATTTTGGTCGATGAAGAAAAACACGCGATGGATGTCGTTGTGGATGAAGAAAATCTGGCAATTGCGATTGGTCGTGGTGGTCAAAATGTTCGTCTCGCGAGCGAGTTAACTGGCTGGCAAATCAACATCATGACTGCTGAAGAATCAGCAGATAAAGCAGCTTCAGAAACAGCAAGTATTCGTGTGTTGTTTATGGAAAAACTCGATGTTGATCAAGAAGTCGCTGACATCTTGGCGCAAGAAGGTTTCTCCACTTTAGAAGAAATCGCTTATGTGCCTATCAATGAAATGCTTGAAATCGAAGCTTTTGATGAAGACACAGTCAATGAGTTGCGCAATCGTGCACGTGATGCTTTAGTCACTGAAGCAATCGCCTCCGAAGAAGGCT
>JAXISQ010000027.1:0-10968 GCA_034680505.1 Noviherbaspirillum sp. | reverse complement strand
GTGTAGCTTGCCCAGTTAAGGTAGTTAAAGCATGAGCAAACTCATCGACATAAATTTTCCAATTACTACGACACTCTATAGTGCCCCCTAAGGCAAGCAAAGTAGGGAAGACTGCATGGCCATGCCAACGTCGGCGTAGTTGATCTTTTTTAGGCCAAGGATTGGGATACAGCAGATAGTGATAATCGAGTGTGATGCCATCCTTGTGTAATAGTCGCCAGAAATCGACCAAGTCAGCACGCACAGTAATGAAATTTTTAAAATCTGGGGCGGATTGATGTAAGCGCGATAATCTGTCAGCAGATTGATCAACACCAATAACAAAGTGGAGTGGATTAAGACTCGCTAGGTGACGTGTAGAGAGACCTACACCGCAACCAGAATCTAGTATCAAAGGAGCTGAGCCGGCAGCCTTCCATGCTTGCATGGCACTGGTATAAGCGGTTTGATTGTAGGTGCTAAAGGGTTTTTGAAATGCATGCGAGCGGTGTCTGTGCAGTAGCTTATCGAGTTGCTCGTGAATTTCAGTTTGCGTGCTAAATACGGCACGTGAATTACCGTGTGATTGTGATTCAGGCACGCAAACTCACATTAACTATACAAATACTTTTATCTGATGCTGCATTAATGCAGGATAAAAGGCTGTGCCATTAAAGAATCATAACTACCTAAGAAGGCATCGATTTCTTCTTCACTAGGTTCAGTCGCGATTAATTCCATGACATTTTGTCGGAATACTTCAGCTAATGGACCTGCTATGAAAATTTCTTTTCTAGCGGGCTTATCTAAAATTTCATAACCACCAAACTCCATCGCACTTGGACTTGATTGTGCGCCAAATTCAACAACACTATAGTGTTCGCTGTTATAGATGACATTCATAGATTCACCTTTAATTTGTTTGCTTCAACTTGCTTCAAGTAAGACTTATTGCGTCATTTTCAAGAGTGGATCACAAAAAAATGCCAACGTTCAATCAGAGTTGTCGCAATTGCACTCTTCTTGGAGCATTAACAGATCTTTGTACTGTGCAGTTTGTAAAAACTCACGAATAGTTGGTAGATGCTCATTGCTTGCAAGACTGATATACAGATAGTGCGGTGACATTCGTAATAAGCGGTTGAGGGTAACCCGCATCGTTAAACTACCAATACAACAAGGACAACCAGGAGCGATACGTTGAATGATTAAATGATCGTTTTGATTAATTTCACTTAGCTGACTATTCCCGTTTGCTATGCCTTCAATAATGACTGCATTCTTACTATTTGGCTCTAGCAAGGTAGCGATTTTATTTTCTCGCTCTAGGCTAGATAGACCATAGATTAAGCGTGTTTTTATCATCCAGTTTTTTTATATGCTTTAACAGGTTCTACACCCAGTTGTTTGAGTTTGCGATACAGATGCGTACGTTCTAAGCCTGTGCGTTCTGCGACGCGTGTCATGCTGCCGCCTTCGCGTAATAAGTGATGTTCAAAGTAAGCGCGCTCAAACGCATCGCGTGCTTCACGTAATGGTAGTTCAAACGAGACTTTGAATTCACTACCTGCTGGCGCAAAGGATGTGGAAGAAACTAGGTGTTGAGGAAAATTATTACCATCATAAGCAGACAAAGGTGAGTCAGATGGTAAGAGCGTATTTTCTTTGCTGCCATTTAATTTTTGTGATCCGACTAAAGCACCACGCGCTTGTTCCGGCGCTTTAGATAATCCTTGTTGCACAGTCTTTAATAATTTTTGCAGCGAAATAGGTTTTTCAAGAAAATTCATTGCGCCTATGCGCGTTGCTTCTACCGCTGTATCTATGGTTGCATGACCTGACATCATGATGACGGGGATGGTCAGCAATCCATCACGTTGCCATTCTTTGAGTAATGTCACGCCATCTGTATCGGGCATCCAGATATCGAGCAAAACTAAATCAGGTGATTCAGATAATCTGAGCTCACGCGCTTGATTTGCATCTTCTGCCGTACTAACGACATGACCTTCGTCGCCTAGGATTTCCGAGAGTAATTCTCGGATGCCCATTTCATCATCAACAACCAATATGTTCGCCATTACGAGCCTCTTAACGTCAAGGAACTAAGCCATGGGCAAATTGTATTTTTAGCAATAATTAATGTCAATTATTTAATTACTTGCTAGCCTTAATAAAAGAATCGAAATTATTGCGCCACTGCCATCTTTTCTGTTCTTGAGCTCAATTCGTCCACCGTGTTCCTCAATAATCTTCTTCACTACAGGTAGTCCTAGCCCAGTACCTTTCGGTTTAGAGGTGACATAGGGCTCGAAAGCGCGCGCTATCAGTCTGGCGTCAAAGCCAGGGCCATTGTCTGTAATCGAGACCCTGACCGCGGTTTTCATCGCGCCATGTGCTTCAGGATAATGAATCGCCTCAGTCAAAAGTTGTATCTTAGGACTGCTCCCATCTGGGGTTTTTTCAGCAATAGCATCTTGTGCGTTTTGTAGCAGGTTGTGTATTACCTGCCGGAGTTGAGTAGCATCACCCAATATAGCGGGTAAGGCAGGAGCAAGCTGAACCTCTATGATCTTAGTTTCAATCTCACCCATATACAGTTCTAGAATTTCACTGATTAAAGCATTCAGATCCAAACTTTCTAAAACTGGTGTAGGTGTTTTTGCATAATCGCGGAAGTTATCTACCATTTCTTGCATAGCAGTCACTTGCTTAACAATGGTGTTAGTACCGCGTTCTAATAAAGCAGCGTCTTCGCCTGCTAGTTTTGCATGTAACTTCATTTGCAAACGTTCAGCAGAAAGTTGTATAGGTGTTAAAGGATTTTTAATTTCATGCGCAAGTCGTCGCGCTACTTCAGACCATGCAACCAGACGCTGACCAGAAATGAGATCGGAAATATCATCAAATACAACCACATGACCAATACCACTACCAACGGGTAAACGTGAACCACGAGCAAGCAATGAAATTTGTTCTACAGCTTCTTGTGTATTTTCATGTAAAGCAAAATCGATTTGTTGTTGCCAATGCTGATCTTCGATTGCATGGTCACGCGCTGCTGTTTGTGCATTCTGTTCAGAAAAGGCTCGGATAATCGTATTAGTGAATGCAGTTAAATTAGGTAATGAAGAAAAATCTAGTTCAAGAAATGGCGTTAAATCTGCATGCAAAATTCTGCTAGCAGAAGCATTAAATGTCACTAGTCGTAATTGGTTATCTAATACCATTACGCCCGCTGACATATTTGCTAAAACAGATTCTAAATAAGCTTTAGCATCTTCTAGCGCTAATCGATTTCTTTCTACGGCATCTTGTGCTTCTGAAAGCTGACGTGTCATAGAATTAAATGACTGTGTCAGTACACCAAGCTCATCCGAGCTAGCAACAATAGGTCGTGGTGAGAGATCGCCTTCTGCAACTGCTTTTGTACCTTCAGCAAGTAATAAAAGTGGTTTAGCTAGATCGGTTGCAAGAAAAAAAGCGCTCGCCATAGCGGCGAAAATAGTTAAGAGCAAAGTGAGTGTTAAGGTCACTAAATAAAAACGTTTTAAGCCTGAACGTGCTAAAGCACGCTCTTGATATTCACCATAGGCAGAGCGCAATGCTTCCGCATTAGCCGCTAATTGTGCAGAGACAGGTTGTATGATTTGTAGATAGCGAGTTTGACTGCGCAGTGTGAGTAGAGAGCCATCACCACGAATCGCAATGACGACACGTAAACGCAAGGTAGATGTGCGTTCTGCATTTTTATCATTCGATTCTGTTTCACCTTCTATGGCGCCATAACCATCCGTACTACGTGCGCGCACTAACATAGAAGGCGTGGGAAGATCAGGCAATAAATTAGTCAGATTGCCACTACTCGCAATTAAATTACCATTGCTAGTAACAACGAGCGCTTCACTTAAAGAACTTGATTCTAAAAGTTTAGGCAATTGATTCATGATGGCTGCATCAGACATCTCTGAGAGTTCACTTGCTAGATTACGTGACTTTGCTCTCAGATCTTGTAATGAAGAATCAAGTGCAGAGCGGCCTAGATGTAATCCAGATTCCAAAGCGGATTCAACTTTAACGTTAAACCATGATTCAATAGAGCGAGAGACGAACTGAACAGATACTAAATAAATCACGCTACCAGGTAAGATGCCAATTAAAGCAAATACCAAAACTAATTTACTCATTAAGCGTGAGCCAAATAATCCTCTGCGATAACGCCCGTATAAGCGCCACAATAAAACACAAACTAAAGTAAACAGCGTGAGTGCAACACTAATATTTGCGCCCACAATCCAAGAATAATATTCATCAAACAGCCAAGTGTTTTCAGAAGCTGAAGCTAAGAGAAAAAGCAGAATACTAACTATCGCAGCAGCGACGAGTATGAGATATCGAACGGTACGCGTCACTTGCCTTCTGCCTTGAAGCTAAATCGTGACCAATCAGAAGAGAGTTGCCAATCACCACCGCTAATGACACTAATTTGTATAGGTTTAGGTAACTGACTGGTATCAAGCGCCATACGCAAAGCCACGGTATACATTTCGCCGCGCTTTAAAGCAGCATTATCTGCAATCACCCAGCGACTAGGACGGCGCAATAAGGCCATGACTTCTTCTAATTTTGCAAAGTTGCGATGCAAGCTACCGTCTATAGAAACACGATATTGTTTGGTTAAGACGTTAAAAGAAACGCGTATAGAGCGCGTAGCAGTTATAGATTTCTCATCAAACCAATACCAGCGCGGACGTGAGACTTCGACTTGTGTCGTGAAATATAAAGGTACACCGCGCATTAACGCATCTTCTAAGGTTTGCGTTAATTCGAGAGCAAATTCTGCTTTTAGACGATAACCTTCCTCAGTCGACTCCAAACTAGACTGAATAACTTCTATGCCATCACCCGCTAGCGCATGAGGCGCGGGCGAGAGCAACAGTAGAAAACAAAAACTTAGAAAAAATCGACGAATCACACAAAAAAACGGAGCCAGCCCGTAGGGAAAAGTTGATTGATAGTATCAAACTGAGGGCTTTTGGAATAGCGAGTAAAACAAACCATCTTGATCTCGCTCTGAATTTGCTACGGGGAGTAGTTGACCAGGCGCGGCAAGACGAATTGCGCCATGTTTTTCCTCAAATGACTGCGCTTGAAAGGCAGATTCTTCAGGCCAGAGTGAGCACGTGACAAACAATAATTTGCCACCAGGTTTCAGCATTTGCCACAAATTATCGAGAATACGAGCCGAGAGGCGAGCAAGTTGACGACTATCTTCAGGTCTTCGCAACCACCGTATATCGGGATGACGACGCACTATGCCCGAGGCAGTACAAGGCACATCAGCCAATATGCGATCAAAAAGCTGACCATCCCACCAGAGCTGATTACTTGCATCACCAGCCAGTAGCTGTGCGTGTAGCTGTAAGCGGGTGAGATTTTCTTGTATGCGATCTAAGCGGTTCGCATCATGATCTAAGGCGAGTAATTGAATATCTGCGCACTCTAGTAAATGTCCTGTTTTGCCGCCTGGTGCAGCACATGCATCAAGCACATGCATGCCATCGGCGATATCTAAGAGCGGAGCCGCAAGTTGAGCTGCCGCGTCTTGCACAGAGATCAAACCTTCTAAAAAACCAGGTATGCGCGCAACGGGTAGTGCTTGATGTAATCGTATTGCGTAAGGCCCTACTTGAGCGGCGTCCATAGCATGCTCTTGTAATAACTGCAGATAAGCTTCAGTAGTTATTTTGCGGCGATTCACACGCAGCGTTAATGGCGGTGGCTGATTGCCAGCTGCAAGAATGCTTTCCCAGTCATGAGGCCAATCGCGACGTGATTTATTAATCCACCATTCGGGATAATTCCAGCGTGAAGATAAATGACGACTTAAATCTTTTAAGATTGATTCACGCTCTCTTAAAAAACGACGTAGCACGGCATTCACTACACCTTTTGCTTTTGCGAGTTCTTTATCTTCACTAGCTGCAGAAACAGCTTGATCGACAATGGTGTGCGTGGCGTAAATAGGTTTTGCATCAGAAAGTAAAGTCAGCGCACAACACAATAATGTTTTTAATTTTGCTTGTTGTGGTGGTTGAGACATAAGTGCAGCAAGACACTGCTGTGCAGCTCCCCAGTTGCGCATACTGCGATAAGACAAATCTTGTATAGCGCCGCGCAATTGTGGTGAAGCACGTTGTGATTCAAAAACCTGTGCTAATGCACGCGGCAATGCCGTGCCTTCTTCCACGAGAACTAATGCACTCGCAGCGCCAGAGAACGCTAGCGCAAGTGTGGCGGAGGTGGAGTTAACTGACAAAAGAAATTAACAGATGAAAGGAATTAACAGCTTTAAGAGAGGCTATGCGATAACCAATGTTTTACGTCAGCAAAAACAGCGTCAGCATCTGCAGGGAGTTCATTGAAAATTTCATGATACAACTGGGCATAACGATGTTTAGTGCCTATTTTCCCAGACAAGTGTGAGAAAAATTCATCACTACCACGTGAATCAACTAAATGATCTTGTCCAGCAAAAACTAATAATACAGGGATATCAATTTGATCTGCATCTCTTTGTACTATCTCTATAGAAGACAGCATATTATTTAACAAGCGAGAAGTAATTTTATTGTGTACTAATTTATCTTCGCTATAAGCTTCTTCGACCCGCCTATCATGCGAAAGATAGTGACGCTTTAAGCCATTTGGCACTCCCAAGCCAGGCGCTATAGCGCTTAATGTTTTTAATAAAATTCTTTGTGAGCCAGTCAAAGGTAATGCCAGAGCAGGAGAAGAAAGAATTAATCCACTTAAGGGCATACGTTTAGTCACAGCAAAATGCGCAGCAAACAAGCCACCCATGCTGTGACCTAAAAGCAAAGGTTTTTCAGTGAGTGAGAGTCCTGTATTAATCCAGTCTTCCATGACTAAGGCAGCATCATGAATAAATGTATCAGGTTCAGGTATGTCGCCGCGTGATCCTGAAGATAAGCCATGGCCACGTTGATCATAAGTACGAACGGCATAACCTAGTTTGCAAAAAAAATCAGCGACATGCAGATAGCGTCCACTATGTTCACCTAGGCCATGCATAATCATCACACCAGATCGACCTGGATTTACAGGCTGAAAATCGCGCACATGCAAAGTGACGCCATTTGAAATAGTTAAAGTTGATTCAGTCATCGTAGAAGTATTCATATTATTCATCATACTCCCCACATAATAAAAGCATGATCACGTTTTGCAGCACGCATCATTTCAAGTAAAGGGAAAGCGCGAACTGCAAAGCCAACTGATTGCATAGCTTGCTGATGATCTTGTTGGTCTTCATTGTCATCTTGTTGAGCGCCATGTGAAACTTTTTGCCTTGCAATTTCCGCTTCTAATTTTGTTATGGCATCCGGCATTTCTTCAGCTGTAATCACGCCTCTTTCAATCAACTTCCCCAATACATTCAACATGGGTTGTGCATGTTGTTGATACATCAGTACATCAGCAGCAGCTTTGGATTTGAAGGTGATTAGCATAGTCATAAAATAAAAATAATTGTTTAGCCTAAGCCAAGAGCAAAACGGGGCACATTAAGAGCTAAGAGATTCAGCACGACTTTTGATAAAAATAATCAGCGTTGCTAATTGTAAGAGTACATATAAACCCCAGCTTAAGCGCATTGCATCTGATTGCGACCAGCCATGCAGCATAAAAACATCGATAAGTAATCCTATACCCCATTGAATAGAAAAAGCACCAATAAATAAAGTTAAATTAAATGCACTATTTGCGCGTCCCGCTTGTTGTGGAGGAAAAGCAAGACTGACATGCATTTGCGCTAAGGTGGTGACCGTCACAAGTACAGCGAATGGTACCCATAGTATCCAACTCCAGCTTGTTACGTAGAACACCATCAATGCTTGTGTTAGTACTGCGCCAGTTAATCCTACAGAAACAGCGCGTAGCGCTGGAATACCGGGTTTATCGTCAAATGAGACATAGCGCGGTGCCCACCAAGATAAAACTAAATAAGACAGTAAGAGAATAAAATTAAATAAAAATAATACTTGCGAGGTTTGATCTAAGGATAAACCTATTACGCGCACCATCCATGGACCAGCCCATAAGGTTTGCATGGCCATGAAACCACCTTGATGAATCGCACCCAACAATGCCATACGACGAAAATAGGGACTCGCGAAAATTGCGCGATATCCGGTGACTGATGATGCAGGATTATTAGTTGAATTCTGTAGTTGAGATGCCAACTGCCTAGCATTGATTTCAGTTTCAATAGGTTTTAGTCTGAAAAATAATAATGCTGTAGCTAGCAATATCAATCCAGACATAATCCCAAACACACCACGCCAACTAATAATCGGAAGAACAGCCGCTACTGGCATCGTCGTAGTGATAGCACCGCAAGTACCAAACACCAACATCCAACTCCCTAATTGGCTTTGTCGCTGTGCCGGATACCAAACGCGATATGCTTTAAGTGGCGCCATTAAACAGGAAGATACGCCTATGCCTATCATGGCGCGCCCTATCCATAATCCAGTTAATGTAGAACTCATAGCAAAGATTGCTGCGCCTACCGCTGCGAATAAAAGTAGAGCAGACTCTGTTCGACGTGCTCCGTATTTATCTAGCCAACTGCCTAACGGCAGCTGCATGCTCGCAAAGCCAAGAAAATATGCCGAAGTTAATAAGCCTAAATCTGCATTACTTAAATGTAGATCTTCCATGAGCGCAGGTGCTATCACTGCATTAATGGCGCGGAAGGCATAAGAAAGCACATAAGCTGCCGCAAAAATTAATACGACATGACGAGCCGCTTTACCTTCTAGATAAGGCACAGTCATTATGTTGTTAATTCAATTTAAATGAAGTGAGAAAAGTATCGAGTGTGTCGGGCGGATAATTTTTTTCTGGCCCCAATGCAATCACTTGATGCACCCAAGGCCCTTTACTAACAAAGCGTGCTGCAAGCAAGAGCTTCTGTGGATTGTTTCCTGCTTGTCCCACAGCGATGATTTGAGTAGCAGTGACATGGTCTTCTAGCGGTATGATTTTTTTCTCACGCACTTCACCATGAATATTGTTAATCATGGCTAACTCCATAGCGTTAAGAGTCGCTACTGTTTTTGTTGCATCAGATAGCTGTATGCTGCCCACAGCAAAAGTTACACCATCAACTTCAGCAGCTGTCATGAGCATAGTCACTGTCATGCCATTTAAATCTATGCTGCGTGAATGACTTGCTGGTTTAGCAGGCAAGAGCACAGAAAAAGGAGCGTCATTACTTTTTACTTCACGCCAGTTCCAGCTAGGACTACAAGCTAGAGAAGTGAATACAATAAAAAGGGCGAGGCAGATTTGCCAACGTGATAAGAGAGAAATTCGCATGGACGTGATGGTATCAGTACCAGCGCATACTGGCAGTATGTCTTGATCAGTAATCAGTAGTAATTATCTTAATTAAGATGATGTAATGCGCGTCTATATTGAATGGCAACCGCGATATGTTCGGCATCAATTTGATCGGCATGTGCTAAATCAGCAAGAGTACGAGCAATTTTTAAGACGCGATGGTAAGCGCGCGCAGACCAATTCATGCGCCTTATCGCATCGCGTAATAATTTTTCTGCATCATTTGTGGGGTGACAAAATTGCGTAATTTCTGCAACGCCTAATTGCGCATTCGCTTTACCTTGACGTTGAATTTGTTTATTTCTAGCTTGCACAACGCGCTCAGCAATCAGAGCAGAAGATTCTTCCTCGCGTGACTGAATTAACTCTTCTTCGGTCAGCGCAGCAACTTGGATTTGTAAATCAATGCGGTCTAATAAAGGCCCAGAGATTTTTCCTTGATAGCGCGCAATCGCATCGGGCGTGCAACGACAAGCGCGCTTAGCATGTCCTAGATAACCGCAAGGACAGGGATTCATTGCAGCGATTAATTGAAATTGACAGGGAAATTCTGCTTGACGCGCCGCACGTGAAATCGTGATGCGCCCTGATTCTAGAGGCTCGCGCAAAACCTCTAAAACTTTTTTATCAAACTCAGGTAATTCATCTAAAAACAGCACGCCATGATTAGCCAAAGAAATTTCACCTGGCCGTGGAATACTGCCTCCGCCTACCAAGGCGACGCCGGATGCTGTGTGATGAGGTGAGCGAAAGGGACGTTGCCGCCAGCGCGCCAGAGAAAAGCTGCCTGTAAGAGATTGCACGGCGGCGGATTCCAAAGCTTCTGCCTCTCCCATGGGCGGCAAAATACCAGGCAAACGTGCAGCCAACATAGACTTGCCAGTACCTGGTGGTCCCACCATGAGAATGCTATGCCCGCCTGCTGCCGCAGCTTCCATGGCACGTTTTGCCTGAGTCTGTCCTTTTACCTCTGAAAAATCTGGTGTGGAGCTAGGCGTAAAAAATGCCTCGTTAACATAGCGAGACAAGCGACCTTCCTGTTGACTTGCTGCTAAATGGGTGTAGACCTCTAATAGCGTATGGGCAGGATAAATTACTGCTTCAGAAATCAGCGCAGCTTCTGCGGCATTCGCGTGCGGCAAAATAAAAGCACGGGCTTCACCGTTTTTGCTGACTGATCTAAACATGGCATACGTCATTGCCAAAGCAGCGCGGATGGGACGTAGCTCCCCAGACAAAGAAAGCTCACCTGCAAATTCATAACGCGATAAATCAGGAGCATGTAATTGGCCGGAGGCGACCAAGATACCGACTGCAATCGCAAGGTCGAATCGGCCTGATTCTTTAGGTAGATCAGCAGGCGCCAGATTGACGGTGATGCGCCTTGCAGGGAATTCAAAGCCAGTGTTTAAGAGAGCGGCGCGTACCCTGTCTTTAGATTCTCGGACTTCTGTATCAGGCAGTCCGACTATCGTAAATGTGGGCAACCCATTTGCTAAATGTACTTCGACCGTTACCTCGGGCGCTTCCATGCCCGCTAAACCTCGGCTTTTTAATACG
>JAXISQ010000026.1:0-11115 GCA_034680505.1 Noviherbaspirillum sp. | reverse complement strand
TGTGAGGTAATTCGGTTCATAGTGATTGGTCATTTAAAAAGTAAAACAAGTAGTAAGTAATTTGGCCTCTCTAGTTCCTATTTGATGATTTCAATCCGATAGAGTCCTATTCAATCAAAATATTTTTTTCATCAATTTTTTAAAGTATTTTGAAAAAAATATTGCGCATAAAAAAAGAGCCCGTTAGGGCTCTTAGTTTGCTTCACTATGTTGTGCTAAATTCAGCGATCAGACATCTTCTTCAGGCACCTGTGTTGTAACTGGAATCGACAGATTAGCTTCTATATTGATAGCGCCACTGATAGGGGCGTTATTAAAGCTAGGTTGCGGCTTGCCATTAGCAACGGCTTTGAGTCTTTCATACTCTTGCAATACTTTGTTACCGTAACCAAGATCACTTGTCATATTGCCAGCGCCGACATACAGTTTTAAACCTGCTTCTACAGAGCCACCACGACGGATAAAGTCTTTAAGTATCTTGGCGCCCACTTGAATGTTAGCCACTGGATTTAAGACTGCATCAAGTCCACCATGCGCATGGAATTTATCGCCATTTGCTTTTGGAAGAACTTGCATTAATCCTTTGGCGCCGACTCTACTTTCAGCCAGTGGATTAAAGCGTGATTCAATCGCCATCACTGCTAAGACGAGCAGGGGATCAATTTTTTGTTCGTTCGCTGCTTTATAGGCTACATCAACTAGCATATCGCTTGCGTTATTGGCGATGTGATAGCGACGCGCTAGCCACGAAGAAACGCGAGCTTGCTCTTCTGGTTGGGTTGTAGCGAAAGATCGCGACGCAGTAGTACCTAAATGAGTCAGTGTGAGTGATCCATTTGCGTCGTTAGATAAACCTAGCATTTCATCAAAGGCTTTGATTTGAGGATGTTGTTCTACATCATAGGCTACTGAAAAAGCGGAAAGCTCTTTTGCGTAGTTGGCCAATTGAGGCTGGAAATAAACCAGCAGTAAGGCTAGGCCAGCCGCTAACACTAAGGACATAAGGCTGCCGCTAGCAGTTGACAGCAAACCTTTGTAACTTTGCGTGCTGTTATGACTTGAGACATCGATTCTGGCTTGTTTGCCAGCACCTGAGAGCGCAATTACTCTTGATCGATTATTCATATTACCTCCTGAATCATCGCGGCCCTCAAAACGACTGAAAAATCTGCCGAGCTTCAAACCCAATCTAACTTCAACATTAGTTGCAAGTTAGATAAGTAGCTAATCAGACTTTGTCAGGCACTCTGAGATGAGGCCAAAAGCAAGCGTACTTATTGCTGCTTAATATCACCGCGAAATAAAAAATCATTTGCTTATAAAACTCAGACTAGCAAATGTCGGCGCTGCTTTGATGTCGACCTCTTAAGGTCGCAGAAGCAATCTTGTTGGAAGTAGATGCGATCACCGCGTTGAAATTCAAGTTAAGACGCGCGCACTACTTTATTGATGATGCTGTGGTTAAAAGCTTAGTCAATTCATTAGCTTAAAGATAACCACATCCCCTGAAATCTGTGCGGATTCTAGGTGGGTGAGTATATCGAGTCAATACTATAGAAAAGATTTTCTACTACTTTTAGTTATGACTTTTACGTTGCAGCGCAATATTTTCCCTGAAAATCAGGCACTTATAGCGACTTATTCCATTCTTATTTTCTTGTCTGAAAAGCTTAAATCTGCATGAAATAGATTCAACTATCATATTTATTGTCAAATAAGAAATTTAAAGTTGGGTCGTTGATGAGTAATTAGGGGGAATATGTATTTCTTTGAAGGGGGTTCATAGAGCAAATCAGCTCAATAAAAATTACTCGCTATAATGCGGCCACTATTTATAAGGCACGCAACGTTGAATAAGGTTTTATTCGCAACTCACTATATATAGTGTGTAGGTTTGAATGTTCATTATTAATGTTGTTGCAATCATGTATGAAAAATTATTTATTTAACAATATTTTATGCAAAGGCACTTGAATTGAATATCAATAGAGCTGCCTCTTATCTTTGTGTAGGATTCTTATTAATAACTAGCGCATCACTAGCTTGGAGTGGACAAAAGAAAGCTAAGTCCTCCAAACGTTTACGTGCCCCCGTCATTACAGAAATTCATCACCGCGCTCCACCTGCAGTGCGCGCAACAGAATCTGTTGGGCTGCATTTCTCTCGTGGATGTTTACCTGCCCCAGCACTGCCTCTGTTGGTTGAGCGCTTAAAGCTATCAACAGATGATTTAGCTGCGTCTCTCATGGATAAGCAGTTCTCAATCAAGCAAGCCTGTTTGCATTACGTGGCTGCTGAAACGGCGAATGCCGGTTCCATGTTGATGCTTGCGCTACCTGTGAGTGAAGAGTTGTTTGATCTCGCTATCTTGAACACAAACGGTTTGACTATTCAGTTTGGCGCTATGCACGCAAGTTTGTCAGCATCCAATCGTGCAGAGTGGACTGAATTACGAGTACCCGCTCAGGACTGGGAGCAAGCACTGGTGAGTGAAACTAGCACTGTGCCGGCGCATCTGATTTGGGAATCTTCCATTTTGATGCGAGAAATGAGTAAGTCGCTAAGCAATCTAAGTCATGCTGGATTTAGGCTAGTGACAGAACCCGACTTAGAAACAGGATCAGAAAAAATCAGTGCACTTGAATTAATCGACTATACAGATGGGCAAAAACAAAAAGTCTTAAATGCGGTGACATGGCTTAACCGTGACAATAAAACTGGTGCGTATTTCGATGAAAATGGCATCGATTTTGAGAAATTGTTCTGGCAAAGCCCTGTACGTTTTAGACGTTTGTCACGTGGCATTGGCAAGAGTGTGACAACGCAAAAACAGCGTGTCCCTATCAAGTCAGTTAAGCCTATTAAATCAGCCAAGAAAAAAAAGAAAACGAGTTTTCGTACTGTCACGATTCGTCACCACCGACAGCATATCGGTGTAGATTTCGCTGCAGCTATGGGCACCCCTGTGAGTGCAGTGGCGGAAGCACGGGTAGCCTTCATGGGTTGGCGCGGTGCGTATGGCAATCTAGTTGTGTTAGATCACGGTAGTCATTACTACACTTATTATGCGCATCTTAGTAAATTTGCAGATGATCTCGCAGTAGGTCAAAAACTCTTGCGCGGTGAGGAGTTGGGCTTAGTCGGATCGACAGGGCGCTCAACTGGTCCGCATTTGCATTTTGAAATACGTCAGCATGAAGCTTATATAGATCCATTGACCGATGGCTATACCTTAGACCTGTGGCATTTGCAGGGCGAAGAATTACCTAGCTTGCTCTCCACAATGTTGAGATTAGATCTCACACGTGATAAATCTCTGCAAAAATAAAGTACTACCTTCAGCTGAACGTGGTTTCGCGAGAGTGAAATAGTGTTATTTCAATTTTGATAATTTCTAGGTAGATCCTCGCTTTTATCATTTTCCATATTGCAACTTATTGCAAACTTGATCATAATGGCCGTCCTTTTTTGAATTTGCTGCATTGCGGCGTCAATATTTCCGACCTCCTGTCGATATCTACTTGGATAGATAACTAGTGGTTTGAGTATTGAAAGTGAGGACGGTTTTGAAAATGAAATTAAATTATGTGCGTCTGGCTTGTTTTGCTGGCCTGATTGCAACTGCAGCTATGGTTACCATGGCCACTGCATGGGCAGATGAATCTGTTCAATTACGTAAAACTTCTTTATCCATTACAGGCGAACGCGCCTTTGATGCAAAATTAGAAGCTGCATTGCATGATAAATCACCCGTATTGTTAGCACGTTCAGCTTTGGTATTAGATCAAGCTTCTGGTCGTGCTCTATTTGAAAAAAATAGTAAAGACATCTTATCGATTGCTTCTATCACTAAGCTCATGTCAGCGATTGTGATTGTTGAATCCGGTGCAGATTTATCTGAAATGATTACCTTAGGCGAAGAAAAGAAATTTGCTGGTAAATCACTGCGTTCCAGATTACGCAAAGATACAGAATTAAGTCGTTATGACTTATTGCGTTTGGCTTTGATGAGTTCAGAAAATAAAGCCATCAGCACACTGGCAAAAAATCATCCAGGCGGTTTAGAGCGTTTTGTTGAGACCATGAACGCCAAGGCAAAAGAGCTAGGCATGCGCGATAGTCATTTTCTGGAGCCTACTGGTATTTTGAGTGGCAATATTTCTACAGCATCTGATGTCGCTAAATTAATCTCAGCAGCTGAAAAATTTCCGTTGATTCGTGAGTTATCTACAGAAGAAGCCTATACATTAGAAACGCAAAAATCGAGTTTGCGTTATTCCAATACGAATCGATTGATACATGATCCTTCGTGGGACATCGTAGTTCAAAAAACAGGCACCACTACTAAAGCCGGTAAGTGCGTTGCCTTTCAAGCGATTATTGCTGGACGTGATGTCATTGTTGTTCTGCTTAACGGCAAGAGCAAACAATCACGTGTGAAAGATGCCTCTAAGTTACGTCAATGGATGGAACATGACTTAGTTCTGTCAGCACTGAACTAAATCATGCTTGATTGCTAGTAGGTTTTCTCCTACTAATAAATAAGATTCATAGGAATGGCTGTTGCATATTAATGCAGCAGCCATTTTTTTATGGCGTGAACAATCAGCAATAAAGATAAGTTATTAGATTAATGAGTTGGATCAGTGCACGCTAAGCAAATAGATATAAAAAAAACCGCTTTATAAGAAGCGGTTTTTTCTATACCTAAACTCAGTACAGTTGAGCTACTGCAGATTACTTAGGTATCACGTCTTAAGAAAGAAGGAATAACAGATTTAGAACGTTTAGCAGATACAACCGCAGAAGGTGGAACATGCTGCGTAGTAGGCGCTAGGCGTTTTTCTTGTTCAGTTGAATTACGCACTGCACGGAAACGATCCAAAATAGAGCCATTTACTTTGTGATGCGCAGTACTTTGCTTTTGATTTTGAACTTGTTGTGCTTCAGCTTCAGCAAGTTGATCAATTGAACGTGCAAACTCCAAGAAGTTTTCACGTATCTCTCTGTTCGTCGTCATGACAAAGAACTCTGAACCAAAGAATTCATTCGCACTAGGGCTATACATCACTGGTGGTGATAAGAAAAAGCTAGAGGTAAAGGACTTAGTAAAGATGCCTTCATAAGTCGTTAAATCATCTACACGGCTAGGCACTAAGACAAGCTTAGGTGGTTTGCGCATACGTGAGTTAAAGATGAATGAAAAACGATTAATGAATTCCATTGTGCTATCTAACTCAACCCAAGATAAAGAACTTGGAACAAGTATGAGATCAAATTCGAATAAGAACTCAGGAGGTAAGACATCAGTCCACGTTAGATCAGAGATAACAACACTATTATCTTCAACATTTTTTCTCAGCGCTTCTTTTGCTTTCAATAATGTGATACCTGAACCTTTAGAGTTAGGTAAATCTACGGTCGTGCAATTGATACCGATAGGATAAGCTTTCTTGACCCATTTGCCGGATGTCGCTTGATGATCAAAATCGATGAGCGATGTTTTTTTACCCGCTATATAAGCGAAGTAAGCAGCCAGATTTGCAGATAGCGTGCTTTTGCCTACGCCACCTTTCTGACTAGTGATTAATATTTTTAGCGGTGAGTTCATTTAAAGCCTCGATTAAACCGACAAGCCATTGATTATAAGAATAATTTTAATTTAACAGGTGCTTTACTTAGCTATTTTGCTACTATACTATACGAAATGTATTTCTTTTGACAGTTAATTTATATCATTGCAATTACTGTTTTATTAATAAACCTAGGAGGCCGTTATGACTAATGCCGCTTTGAAGCCTGCAATGAAACGGTTTGAACCTGATTCTGGTTGGAGTGATGCAGTCACTCCTCTCGTGTTGGTAAATGAACATTCATCACTCGATAATAATAAAGTTGCAACACAATCTGATCCAATTTCAGCTGATGCTCTTTCTAATTTAGGCGACTCGATTCAAGACGTTTTTAGTAGCCTTAAAATCAGCGACACGCGTCTAGAATCTTGGTCCGATGTTGATTTGGCAATTCGCAGCATCGGTGTCAAGCTAAAAGAGAGGAAGCTTTTAGAACATCGACTCGTTGAGCTAAAACTTGAAATTGAAGAAGCTTCATCGCAAGCTGCGGTTCTTGTGAATTCGGCCTATAAGCGCGAAATGGAGATACATGCTACTTCTAAATTGCGCTTGGAAATTGCTGAGATGTTGAATCAAAAATTAGCTAATGCATTGAAAAATTGAGACTTTTTTCTGATTTATAGAGGTTGGCATTTATGGCGGGACGTAGTCTTTCACTCGTGAGATCCTTACTTGTTCTCGCTAATTGGTTGTGTTTTATCGCAGTATTTATTTGGACTAGCTTGGTACAGGGTAGAGCGGATTGGTGGTTGAACCTCAATTGGACTACTTGGTTAACAGATTTGCAATCTACCGTATATTTGCGTGAAGTTGCCGTGGGCAGTGTTTGGATATTGTGGTTATTACTTTCTTTGCTCATAAGCGTGATGTGGATAGCCGATAGGCTACAAAGCGCCAAGCAGCATGCGCATACAGTGTCCGAGGTTGATCAAACGGATCAGGACGCTATGCAAGCAGCAAGCCTTGAAGAAGAAGCAGCAGTGTCTCCAGAGTCGTTAGAGCCAGAAGTTGTGGACGAAGTAAGGCAAAAAATTCTTAAACTGCAGGAATCGCTCAAGCAAATTTAAATTTAGTTTTTTTCTTGTTCATGCAGTTAATAAAAACCCGCTTTAATGTGGGTTTTTTTTCGTCTTTGAATACAGATGTATTCTTCTATCAAAATGATTGACGCATTAATTTAACTGTTTTAAGTTTGAATAAAAGTGGTTTAGATTTAAAACCATAATAAATACTATTCTGATAATAGTAATGAATGCTAATAATCATTGTGCTTTACAATGATTCACACAAAATTTATCAGTTGAGATGAATAACAATAAACTTAGTTTGGAGGCGTGATGGAGAAATTTGATTTATGCGTAATTGGAGCAGGACCTTCTGGATTTGCTGCAGCAATGCGTGGCATAGATTTTGGCAAGAAGGTTGCATTAATCGAAAAAAATCGCGCAGGTGGTGCAGGAATATTTAATGGCGCATTATCTTCTAAAACTTTATGGGAATTATCTGAAAGTTATAAAGTGGCGCGTAGTTCTGATCGTGGATTTTCTGTGCGTGATGTAGAGCTAAGTTATTCTGCAGTAGTAAACGCAATGCATAGCGCGGTAGATAATAAATATCGTCAAATACGTGAGCAAATTAACTACTATCAAAAAAAGGGTGATCTCAGTGAGTTTAATGGGCACGCGAAACTGATTTCAAAAAATGAAATTGAAATCACAATAGCTGATGGTAAGACACAAACAATCTGGGCTGACAAGATAGTGCTTGCAATCGGTAGTCGTCCACGATATCTGCCTGATATTCCCATTGATGAAAAAATTATCTTATCTAGTGATGCTATTGCTTCTTTATCGGATTTTCCTTCCAGCATAGTGATATTGGGTGCAGGCGTCATAGGGTGTGAGTTTGCTACTATTTTTTCTAACTTTGGAAAAACAAAAGTATTTTTAATCGACAAAGAAGAAAGAATCTTGCCATCCGAAGATGAAGACATAGCGCAATCAATTGCAACTAATCTTGAACAGAGTGGTGTAGTTATACATCATGGCGCTTCATTAGAAAAAATGTCTATAGTAAATGGCAAAGTTGAATATATTCTAAATTACAAAGATGGTCGACATGAAATACATACAGTCGATCATGCTTTAATTTCTGTTGGACGAGTTGCGAATACTGAAAATCTAGGGCTAGAAACAGTCGGTGTTAAGTTGGATAGTCGAGGTTATTGTGAAGATGATTTAACACAGACTTCGGTAGATAATATTTATGCGGTTGGCGATTTTACGGCGGATATCTCTTTAGTGAATGTTGGTGAATTGGAAGGACGCTATGCTGTAGAAAGAATTTTCGGTAAACCAGATCGACCTTTGGTTTATGAAAATATTTCTACCATTATGTTTTTAAATCCAGAAGTTGCTTCTGTAGGTTTAAACGAAACACAAGCGCGAAAGAAAAAGATTTCTTATAAGCTAGCAAAAATGAATTACCGCTATATTAATCGTGCGATTGCCATGGGTGATAAAGGCGGCTTCTTTAAATTGTTAGTGTCAGATGACGATGAAATGAAAATTCTCGGTATGCGCGTCATAGGAAATCATTCATCAAGCACCATACAAGTATTAGCTTTGATGATTTCTATGGGAATTGGTGTAGCGCATTTGGCGGAACTAATTTTCCCTCATCCTTCAGTGCCTGAAGGTATACAAGAATGCGCTCGTATGTTGATGGGTAAATCGATTGTGAAGCCTGAAGTTTTTCACATTGATATTGCTTGTTACCGCGTTGATGCAAACGGAAGAATAAGCGATCTGCATTTTCCTGCAGCAGCTTAAATAGCGAAGAACTTAATCGCGCTTATTGATGAGGAAGGTAGGAATAGCAGACATCAAACGTTTAGAGACACCTTGCTTAGCTTCTGATTCAGGATTTTTTTCAATCAGCGTATCGGTTTCTTCTGAATTACGTCTAGCACGGAATTGATCAAGCACAGTACCGCTTAATTTAGGATTAAATTCTGAACGTTTTGGACCTTGCCTATCTTCCATTTCGCTTTCGCCTAGCTCATCAATAGCGCGCGCAAAGGTCATAAAATTTTCGCGTACTTCTTGATTGGTGGTCAGTACAAAGAATTCCGAGCCAAAAAAGTTGTTGGCACTCTCGCTATACATCACAGGTGGCGCAAGGAAAAAACTGGTGTTAAATGAGCGAGTAAAAATCGACTCATATGTTTCAAAATCGTCAACTCTGCTAGGCACTAATACCAGCTTTGGTGGTTTGCGCATGCGCGATTTGAAAATGAAGGAAAAACGATTAATGAATTCCAGCGTGCTGTCGAGTTCTATGATGGAGAGGGAAGTTGGAACCAGCACCAAATCGAACTCAAATAGGAATTCTGGTGAAAGTACATCAGTCCAAGTCAGATCAGCGACGACAACTTGATGATTTTCAACACCTTTTCTTAAAGCCTCCTTGGCTTTCAGAAGAACAATGCCAGGGCCTTTGTAGTTAGGCAGGTCAGCGGTGTTGCAATGTATGCCTATGGGGTAGGCTTTTTTGACCCATTTGCCGGAAGTGGCTTGATGGTCAAAGTCTATGAGCGCAGTTTTTTTGCCTCTAGTGTGGCAAAAATAAGCGGCCAGATTGGCAGACAACGTACTTTTGCCTACGCCACCTTTTTGGCTGGTAATTAAGATCTTAAGTGGAGAAGTCATCACAATGTTTTATAGTATTTCGTTCACCAAGATCTAACGAGGAATTTCGTTTTTTATTTGACAATTTTTGTTTGCTAGTAATTACAGGTTAGATTATGGCTAGTGTTAACGTAAAAGTGAAGCAGGGAGTGTGTAATGAGTAGTCCAGCGATGAAACCGACCATGAAACGATTTGAGCCAGGCGAGGGATGGACTGATTCCATTGCCCCTGTAGTGTCGATTAATGACTATGCTAAAACGCAGTCACGTAAGGAAGAATTACCCGCAGATGCCTTATCAAGCTTGGGTGACTCTATACAAGACGTCTTTCAAAGCTTGAAGATAAGCGATCCTGAGCTTTCGTGCTGGGCAGATGTGGATATGGCTATCAAAGAAGTAGGCATCAAGCTGCAAGAGAAAAAGCAGTTAGAAAGTCGACTCTTGGAATTGCAGGGCGAAATACAAGAATCATCCAATTTGGCTGCTGAATTAGTCAACATGGCCTATCAAAAAGAGATGGAGATTCATGCAACATCAAAAATGCGTCTAGAAATCGCCGGTTTGCTGAATCAAAGATTATCGAATGCTTTGAAAAGTTAATAGGACGATGGCGACTCATGTTGATCTATGAAATTTTACCTGGCAGACGGGGCTTATTACTGTTTAACTGGATTCTATTTCTCGTCGTTTTTGCATCGACTTGCATGGTGCAGGCCAGCTTTAGTTGGTGGCAAAGTTTAAATTGGAATAGCTGGCTGACTGAAATGGCAGCTATCTTTACGCTTGGTCAGTTGCCAGTGGGATCGTTGTGGATACTCTGGTTTTTTCTTAGCTGCTTTTTTAGCGTATTGCATTTACTCGATATGCTGTTGAAGATGAAAGCTGAATCAGAACGGTTAGCTGCAGAACGTGAAGCACAGTTACTGGCAGAAGCACGTGCACGTAGTCGTGAAGAATCTTTAGAACTCACACTTTCAGGTGTGGGTGAACTCGACGAAAAAATTATTCGACTACAAGAAGATTTAAGTCGTATTTAGTCTCTGTTTGTCTAGCCCGAAACAGGTATTTGGTTTCGGGCTCTTCCTCTGGGCAGTTTCGCCTTTTCCTTCATACAATCAAGTGCAACTCTTGCACTGACCATAGATAACAATTCTGTAATCTTAGGTTTTTTTACCTAGTTCATTGAATCCACTAGAAAAATTGTCAATACGGTGCTTTAGTGGTTAGCCTTCCTGCTTAAATTCTGCTTACTTTCAAACCATCCTGTGATAGCTTATCAATGTTTCTTTTGGGAAAATGAATAGTTAATTTTTTGGCTATATAGCAGTCCATCATTCATAGGTCCTATCGTTTCATCAAAACAAAAGCATTTTTTAATTTCGAGTTCAGTTTACTTTTGTAGATTGAAGCTGTTTTTGTTTTGGTAGCGAAGATGCGCCAAAAAATTACGTCAATAAATCCCATAGTTAATAACTTCATGTCGAGTGTATAAGGAGAAATATCGTGCTAAAAGGAAAAAATGCTCTGGTAACTGGATCAACAAGTGGTATTGGTCTGGGAATCGCTGAAGGACTTGCAGCGCAAGGTGTCAATCTGGTGTTGAATGGTTTTGGTGATGCTAAAGAGATTGAAACACTACGTGCAAATTTAGCTTCCAAGTACGGCGTGAAAGTACTCTACGATGGTGCCGATATGAGTAAAGCTGATCAAATCGAAGCCATGATGCATAAGGCAGAAAAAGATTTAGGTGGCATTGATATCTTGGTCAACAACGCAGGTATTCAACACGTTGC
>JAXISQ010000025.1:0-11472 GCA_034680505.1 Noviherbaspirillum sp. | reverse complement strand
TTACGTCGTAAATCAAACAACAAATAAAGAATTGCCTGACCTTCTGCGTGATAAGTCACTTCACCACCACGATCCGACTGCTCAATAGGAATGTGATGTGCGTTCAATATATGCGAAGGATCAGCTGCCAATCCCAAGGTAAACACAGGAGGATGTTGCACTATCCATATGGCGTCAGGGGTAGTGGAATTCCTGTTGTCAGTAAATTCACGCATGGCAGCATAGGTGACTGCATAGGGTTCAAGTCCGCGATCCAAGAGTGTTACATCAGACATGAATACTAGCTCTCAATTACAGAACAACTTTCACCATAGGGTGTGAAGAAAGTGCACGATATAGATTATCTAATTGTTCGCGACTCGTAGCACGCACTGTGACAGTTAAGGATAGATAAGTGCCTTTAGAAGAAGGCCGCATCTCCATTTTCCCTGCATGAAAATCAGGATCATGCAGCTGTACTAATTCAACCATGGTCGATGCAAAATCATCCTGCATGACACCCATAATCTTGATAGGGAAATCACTGGGATAAGTGATAAGACTTTCTTGAACTTGCGTCATAGTTAGTGAAAAATAAAATTGATGCTATCAATGAAAAAACATACGCAAGGAATCTAATAAGCGACCCAATAAACTAGCTGGATTGACTTGCTCTAATGCTTGCAATGGTAATTCAACGAGCACTTTGCCATCCCCCATAATTTTAAGTGTACCCACACGACTATATTGCGTGATAGGAGCAATCAAAGGATCAGGTCTTTCTATAACGGGCTTAATCTTAGAGAGCATACCGCGCGGAAGGGAAACATAAACATCATAATTGAATCCCAGAGGAACGGTGGCTTGTGAGCCTTTCCATACGGATGGGCTGAGTATGGTTTGATTTTTAGGATACAGCTTAACCATATCAAAATTTAAAAATCCCCAATTCAATAATTTTTGACTTTCTTGAGTTCTAGCGAGATCAGAATCTGCGCCTATTACTATAGATAATAAGCGACGACTACCTTCTCCGTTTGGTCGAATCGCTGAAGCGATCAAAGAATAACCTGCAGCATTGGTTTGTCCAGTTTTCATGCCATCCACAGTCGACTCTAACCAAAGCAAGCGATTTCGATTCGACTGACTAATTTTGTTATAGCTAAAATTTTTTGTTGAAAAAATTTTGTAATGATCTGGAAATTCATTAATGAGTTGTAGCGCAAGCACGGATAAATCGCGTGCAGTTGAATAATGCTTAGCATCAGTTTGTCCGTGAGAATTCACGAAATGCGTGGCGGTGAGTCCTAAACGTGCTGCGGTTCGATTCATACGTTCAACAAAGGCCGCTTCATTTTTGTCTACGGCTTCTGCTAAAGCAATAGCAGCATCATTAGCCGATTGCACAATTAAACCTAATAACAAATCTTCTACGGTAACAGGCAATGCAGGATCGATAAACATTTTTGCTGCTTCTGGATGTAGTTTCCAAATGCTAGGCGAGACTTTTACTTCTTGATTAAGACGGAGCTTCCCATCTTTAATTGCCTCAAAAACTAAATAAGCTGTCATGAGCTTAGTCAGTGAAGCAGGTTCTATACGTAGATGTGGTTCCCGTGCAGCCAATGTTTGATGGCTTGTGACATCAAATAAAATCCAAGAGCGTGCTGCAATTGTTGGTGGCGCTAGTGCTAATGCCGATGTGGAATTCAGCGTTAATAGGGCTAAAAAAATTGCAAGCAAAATCTTCATATGTGATGACTGCGTTCAGATAATAACTACCATCGTAACTGAAATAAGCATAGCGAACCCAGACTAAATAGCAGAAAAAATTTCAGAGGTTTATCTGTGCCACAGTTGCATGATTAGCTGTTTAATGTGGTGTAATTTACGATGAAAAAAATGATCAGCACCTGGAATCACAATGACAGGAATATCGAGTGGTCTAGCCCAGTTCAATACATCACTGATAGGTATGGTGTCGTCTTCTTCGCCATGAATTAAGATAGTATTAGCGGGCACTTCAGGTAATTGCCATTTGCCTGCTGCTGTACCTATCAGCGCAAGTCGTTCTGCTGGAATATGTTGCGCAATGAGTCGTTGTTGTAATTGCGATTGTACGAAAGTGCCAAATGAAAATCCTGCGAGCGCCACAGGCAAATGTGGATACTGCTTTGTCATATGGGTGTGCAAGAGTGCCATATCATCAGTTTCACCCGTGCCGGCATCATGCTCGCCAGCTGAAGCACCAACACCACGAAAATTCATCCGCACGCTGACATAGCCAATTGCAGTGAATGCGCGCGCCAGTGTTTGTATGACTTTGTTATCCATCGTGCCGCCATACAAAGGATGGGGGTGTGCAATTAATGCTATTCCACGTGGTTCACCATCAGGTGGCAAATCAAGTTTACATTCCAGTTGACCAACTGCGCCTGCGATAAAAAAATCTTGTGTTTGTGCATTCATAAAATTAAATCACCAAGCAAATAACAATAGCAAATTAGATTTTTAAGCGCTCTACAGGTTTGCCGCCTATGAGGTGAGCATCTACTATCTCATCAATATCTTCCTCGTCGATGTAGGTATACCAAGTACCTTCTGGATAAACCACTAATACAGGCCCTTCTTCGCAACGATCTAAGCAGCCTGCTTTATTAATACGAATTTTTCCTGGGCCATTCATATTCAAAGTTTTCAGACGTTTCTTTGCATATTCCTGCAAAACTTTTGCGTTACGATCTGCACAGCAGGCGCGTCCATCATCGCGCTCATTGGTACAGAAAAAAACATGATGCTGAAAATAAGATTGATCTTTCATGCACACTCCATAGTTGTCGTTAACTTGAGCAACAAATAAATGTTAACTAGTTTGATGAATTTTATGACTAAGAAACCAGATCGCTAAGCCAGGCCAAATTAATGAGAGAAATTGAGCCGCACCATTAAAATTTAAAAACCGTCCTTGCGCCCAATCTTGTAATGTCGATTGAAAATAAGGATTAGCAGGTGCAAGATTAACGACACATAACGAAATAAGAATCGCAAGAATAGCAACACGTCGCTGTGCAGTCGGTGGTGCCATAGAAAGCCCCGCTAACATAATCGCGCCGATTAATAAGCCGCCGGCAGCGCTAGGTGTTAGCCAGCTTAAAGCATTAACCGGCGCGAATAGAATTGCATTTGCCATCACTTTAACGATAATTGCTGAAACAAATAGTGCGAGAGCTAATAGATATTTTGGTGCACTAGCGCGTATTTGACTTAGCAGTACAAGTACAGCGCCTGTCATGCAGCATGCAGTGATGATGACTTCTGCCATTAAATACTGTTCTACAGTGACGTTATATTCATTCCACAATAACTGACTTAAATCTATGGGTGTGCCCACAGCGGATGAGAGCCATCCTGAAATAATAGGCAGTATTTGGCCATGTCCAAACAAATAACCTTGTGGATAAATTTGTGCCAGTGGCCATAAGCCAATCACGATTAAGCCGCTGCTTGCCTGATCAGAGAACCAAGCATGTCGCAGAGTACGTAGGCGACTGTGTTCAAGTAATTGCATACGCAAGAATTCACCACACAGGCTACCCAGAAAAACACCAATTGAATTCGTGAGCAGATCGAGATTGCTAGGCACACGTGATGGTAAATAAGTTTGCACTGCCTCCATCAGCATCGCCAACAGGATGCCCGCTGCGGTGGACAATGCGACAGCTTTAAATCCGCGCAAAAAAGGATATAGGGCTAAAACAGATAAAACACCTAAGGGAATATATCCGAGAATATTGACGATGAGATCAAACCAAGTCCAGTAACGCGGCATGGCATCGTTCAAATAAGCCCAAGGCACCATGCCATTGTCACGCCAACCTGAAAGCGGATACCAGCTGGCGTAGATCACGAGCAGTGTGATCATCAACAGCGCGATACGAGCAAAAACCGAGGCCTTACCTAATTTTGTGAGGTCTGGTGTGCTTATTTTTTGGGGTGAGATAGCAGAATCCGACATAGTTCGCAGTTTACGGGAGTTTATGCGCCAGAGTGCCAGCCCAGCTTTCAATTTTTTCACCTCCCATCCGCTATTCGATGTTTCCCATGCTGGGTGGCATACCGATACAATGCAGCCCATGAATTCCCCACTTCTAGCTGCTGATATTTTGCGACATTCACAAGCCACCGCGAATGGACTGGAGGTCGAGGTGGTGCAAAACACAGGCTCGACCAATGCGGATTTGCGGGCAAGCATAGCTAAGTTAAACGCGCCAAAATTATTGGTCGCGGAAAATCAAACTGCAGGACGAGGCCGAGCAGGTAGATCTTGGTTAGCTGAGCCGGGTTCGAGTTTATGTTTTTCTCTAGCTTGGAAATTTCAGGGTGACTTGAGCGTGTTGTCTGGGCTCTCATTAGCAGTAGGTGTATCACTGGCTAAAACCTTGAGACTAGAAGGCTGGGCAATAGAGCTGAAATGGCCAAATGATTTATTGAAAGACGGACTTAAGTTGGGTGGAGTCTTAATTGAGAGTGCAGCCGATCGCGCACAACACAACAATGATCAACAGCCTGCTGTATGGGCCATCTTAGGCGTAGGATTAAATACTCAGCATAGCGCTAGCTTAGAAGCTAATCTAGAACATAAGATTGCAGCTCTTTCTACTAAGCCTATCGATAGAAATTTATTATGTGCAAAATTAATAGATGGACTAGTCTTAAGTTTGCAAGAATTTGAGCTGCATGGATTGAAAAACTTTATACAACCATGGCAGGAATATCATGCTTACGCCAATCAGATCGTAAGCATCATAGAGCAAGGTCAGATTTTGCATGAAGGGATAGCTAGTGGAATAGATAACAATGGCTGTTTACTTTTGCAATCATTACAAGCGCCTCATCATGTCACAGCAATTGCTGTTGGTGATGTGTCACTCAGACCTGTTGTAACAGAGAAGAATCATGTTGCTACTCATTGATGCAGGTAATACGAGGATTAAATGGGCGACCTGGGAATCAGGACATAAGCCTGGTGATTGGAATGATTTTCAATCTATATCGCATGCAGATGTAGGTATGCTTGCAAGTCATTGGAAAAATAAAGTCATATCGCAGTGCCTGATATCAAATGTCGCAGGTTCAGAAATGCTCTTGAAGTTAACTGAGCAACTCACTGCCTCAAATATTCAAGCATCACAGATACACGTTTTACAAGCTCAAGCGCAACGTGCAGGTATAAAAAATCACTATCGTAATCCACAGCAGTTGGGTACTGATCGATTTGTTTCTTTGATCGCAGCGCATTATTTATTTCCAGAGGAATCATTGTTAGTGGTGACTTGCGGGACAGCGACCACAGTCGATGCGATAGATGCAGAGGGAAATTTTAATGGTGGCATGATACTGCCTGGGCTAGGTACCATGGCGCAATCGTTAGCGCTAAACACAGCGCGCCTACCAGAGGTGAGTCATGTGAATTTTAAAGCAGTGCTTGTAGATAACACGCAAGATGCCATTATTAGTGGCTGCATTAATGCGCAAATCGGCGCTGTGATGCGCGCTTTAGAGCATTTACATCAGCCTGAAACGCGCTGTATTTTTTCAGGTGGTGCTGCACAATATATTGCCCCTTTCATGCCACGCCCTTGCCAGCAAATTGAAAATTTAGTGTTAATCGGTCTAGCAGTAAGTCACTTATCGGAGCCTGCATGATGAGCAGACTATTTTTTATTATCTTGTTAGTTGCTAATCTTATTGTGCTAACTTTATATCTGCTTGGCCTAACACCTTGGAATCATGATGAGCATGAGCCCGCAAGATTAAAACAGCAATTAAATTCTGAGCGCATACGTGTCTTAAGTGAACAAGAACAAGCAGCACAATCTGCAGCTGCTAAAAATAATAACATCATAAAATGTCTACAAGTTGGTACCTTTACTAAACAAAGTACAGCAGCATTTGAAAATCGATTAGCAAGACTAGAATTATCAGACTTACCAAAAAAATTAATGGTTAGTGAAGAAGGTACTTTCATGGTTTTTTTGCCGCCATTAAAAAAAGGACAGAACGCTACACAAAAGCGCTTAGATGAATTACGTAAATTTGGTTTTGTGGATTTACATTTCATTCAAGATCAGTCGGCACGTCGCGGTGGTATATCACTAGGTGTTTTTAGAAAACTAGAGCTGGCACAGCAGCAGTTAGAACATGCTCATAGAATAGGTGCTACCGATGCGCGTATAGAAAACTATACGATGACGGTAACGCGCACGGCTTATCAATTGCGCGGTTTATCTAGTAAATCTAGACCGCAATTAGATACCATACTCAGTGAATTTACCGGAGTAGAAATTAGCGAATGTCAGCCTTGAAGCTGGACGCTAAGGCAGGTTCATAGTTAGGATAAATTTAGCTTAAGCCGGATTGTGATTTGTCGTATTAACGAGCTTGCTAAGGCAATCTGGGCAATAACAAGTCAGTGACTCACTCCCCAATAGAGACGCTGGTAAAGCCGGAAAGTGCGTGCACCAGCAAGGCACATCTGATGGCGCATCCTGCATGCCGCAGACAAATGATTTGCCGCACCGATTACAAACACTCATGCTAGCTCCTAGGTTGATTAGCGCAGATTAGATTATTTTCTCTTCCAAGCGGAGTGAGAAAGCAGTCGGATCGTAGCCGATTTCGCTGTAAAATCGCATTTGTTTTTATGCAGCCTGACGCACCATGATGCTCGTATCGCCCCAACCTAAAGAATTTTTTCGGATTGCACATGACTGATTTGCCCCACGCTACTATCCCGCCTCAAATCAAAGCAGAAATTTTGGCTGAAGCGCTGCCTTATATACGTAAATTCCACGGTAAAACAATCGTCGTGAAATATGGCGGCAATGCCATGACTGAAGAACGTCTTAAACATGGTTTTGCTCGTGACGTCATCTTACTCAAACTAGTCGGCATGAATCCAGTGGTCGTGCATGGTGGGGGACCGCAAATTGATAGCGCACTGAAAAAAATCGGTAAAGAAGGTAGCTTTGTTCAAGGCATGCGCATTACCGACGAAGAAACCATGGAAGTCGTGGAGTGGGTGTTGGGCGGCGAAGTGCAACAAGATATTGTGATGCTGATTAATCATTATGGTGGTCAAGCTGTGGGTTTGACAGGCAAAGATGGTGGCTTAATTCGCGCGCGTAAAATGCAAATGCCAGACAAATCCAATCCAGGCGAGTTTCTTGATATAGGTTTTGTGGGAGAGATAGAGGCGATTAATCCCGCTGTGGTGAAAGCATTACAAGACGATGCGTTTATTCCCATTATTTCACCCATAGGTTTTGGTGATGACGGTCAGGCTTACAACATTAATGCTGATTTAGTGGCAGGGAAGATTGCAGAAATTTTGCGTGCTGAAAAACTCATCATGATGACGAACATACCTGGTGTGTTAGATAAAAACGGCACGCTACTAACAGATTTGTCGGCACGTGAAATTGATGAGATGTTTGAAGATGGCACTATTTCAGGTGGCATGTTGCCCAAGATTTCTTCCGCATTAGATGCAGCAAAATCTGGCGTAAATACTGTCCACATCATTGATGGTCGGATTGAACATTCATTATTGCTCGAGGTGTTAACTGAACAAGCCTTCGGCACCATGATACGTTCACATTAAACACAGAATATTTTTATGCGCTTAAATGGATCGCGTTCGAATCGACCGCTGATCTGGCTGTTTGATTTAGATAACACCTTGCATGATGCATCGTTTGCTATTTTCCCAGCCATCAATGCCAATATGAATGCATTGATAGCGCGCGTATTAGAATCAGAAAATAAACCGGCGCATTCACAAGCAGTCAATGATATTCGAGTAGCTTATTGGCAGCGCTATGGTGCAACTTTATTAGGCATGATGCGACATCACGCAGTAAAGTCAGCAGATTTTTTACATGAGGCTCATCAGTTCTCAGATCTTGCGAGCATGATTAGATCTGAGCGTGGCATAGCAAAGATACTAGAACGGTTATACGGTAAGAAAATATTATTAACGAATGCGCCTGCTGCTTATTCGCATGCAGTGATGCAGCATCTACGTCTACAAAAACATTTCAGCTCCCATTTATCAATAGAGTCCATGTGGGTGCATAGAGAATTAAGGCCTAAACCTTCGCGCCTGTTGTTGCGAAAATTATTGGCTAAGCATGGATGGCAAGCACATGATTGTGTATTGATAGAAGATACAGTACAAAATTTAAAAGCAGCGAAATCTTTAGGCATGCGTACGGTATGGTGTACGCGTTATATGGGACATCAAAGCGCAATGCCTGCCTATGTTGACGTTAAAGTAAATTCACTCATTCAATTGCCTAAACACTTGCATAGATTGCGCACGCAGAATTATGTTATTCATGCATAATTCATAGGAATAAATATGAATAAAATTTATGTCTATGACAAAACCTGGTGAACGTAAGTTACAGATACTGCAGACTTTAGCAGTCATGCTGGAAAACCCTAAGGCAGAAAAAATCACGACAGCTGCATTGGCTGCGCGACTTGATGTCTCTGAAGCTGCGCTTTATCGTCACTTTGCAAGTAAGGCGCAAATGTATGAAGGTTTAATCGACTTCATCGAGTCCTCCGTTTTTAGTTTGATTAATCAAATCAATCAAAAACAAGAAAGTGGCTTATTGCAAGCGCGCACCATCGTTAGAATGTTATTGGATTTTTCTGAAGAAAATCCAGGCATGACGCGTGTATTAATTGGCGATGTATTAGTCAATGAAGATGAGCGTTTGCAGCAGCGCATGAATCAGTTTTTTGACAAAGTAGAGATGGCATTACGTCAGGCTTGGAAATTGGCTGCTACGCAAGCCATCGTGCGTGAAACAGAAGCGAGTTCACGTGCAAGTTTGATGATGTGTTTTGTAATGGGGCGTTGGTTGCGCTTTGTTAAAAGCAGTTTTCAACAAAGACCAACCGATGGAGCAGCAGAGCAAATCGCACTCTTATTAGGATAAATTTTTTTTTATCCGCACACCGTGCAATGCGGATTGTGCGTAGTCTTAATGCTAGTCCATTCCATAGTGCGTGCATCTAACATCAGTAAACGATGTGCAAGCGATGTGCCTACACCCATTACTAACTTTAATGCCTCCGCAGCTTGCATCGTGCCAATAATGCCAACTAAGGGTGCAAACACACCCATCACTGAGCATTGCACTTCTTCGAATTGCTGATCCGGCGGAAATAAACAGGCATAGCATGGTGCATCAACCTGTCTAGAATCAAACACAGCGATTTGTCCATCCATACGTATCGCGGCTCCAGAAACTAGTGGTACTTTAGCAGCGACACAAGCATGATTAATTGCATGGCGCGTTTTGAAATTATCTGTGCAATCGAGAACAACATCAGCGCTACTGACTAAGTTTTTTAATTGTTCTTCATCAGCACGTGCAACCAGTGCTACTACTTCTATCGTAGGATTAATATCATGCAAAGTGACTTTGCCTGATTCGGCTTTAGGTTGACCAACTCTTGCAGTGCTGTGCAAAATTTGTCTTTGCAGATTTGTCAGATCAACTTCATCATTATCGACTAAGGTAATTTTCCCGACTCCTGCAGAAGCTAAATAGAGTGCGACTGGTGAGCCTAATCCGCCGGCGCCAATAATCACTGCATGCGCAGCGAGTAATTTCTCTTGACCTTCTATGCCTATTTCATCGAGAAGAATGTGGCGCGAATAACGAAGTAGTTGTTGGTCATTCATGAGCAGAGAACGATGGATACTGACTGCTTAGGTGGAAACGCACATACGGCGTGAAATGGAATAGAAGAAATTCAGCAAACTGAATTGCTGCATTAGGCCTGTTAGCTAGACAGACCGAATGCAGCGATCAAGCATTATTTTTTATCATTAGCTTCAGGGCTATTGATAGTATTTTCTTTTTTGTTTTCTATTTTTGCAGACTTAGACAATTGCACTGGTTGACCTTTGAGATGATTCAAAGCCTGTGCTAACTGAAAATCTTCTTTGCTACCAAATTCCAAAGGCTTACGTTTTTTCTCTAAAGCAGATAAACGTTTTTGCTCTTCTAACTCATCTACTACATTTGAGCTATTCGCTTCTTTGTCTTTGTCATTCGATAAATGCTTTTGCAAATCAGCTTCACGTAAACGCATTCCATTCATGCCATCACCATCAGCATATTCATCCACGATTAAATCGGGAACAATGCCACGTGCCTGAATTGAACGACCGTTCGGTGTGTAATAACGTGCTGTCGTGAGTTTGACTGCAGTATCTGCAGAGATTTGACGTATGGTTTGCACAGAGCCTTTACCAAAGGTTTGTGTGCCCATAACGGTTGCACGCTTATAGTCTTGCAAAGCACCAGCTACGATTTCAGAAGCAGAGGCGGAGCCTGAGTTGACTAACACCACCATCTTTACTTTTTTCACTGCTTCAGGCAAACGCGCTAAAGGATCATTATTTACACGAGTGGCATAAAAATCACGACGTGCAAGATAAGTCGCTTTGGAGTCAGCAATCTGACCGTTAGTAGAAACCACCGGTACGTCTTTGGGCAAGAATGCAGCTGAAACACCTATAGCGCCTGGCAACACGCCACCGGGATCATTACGCAAATCCAGAATCAAGCCTTTCATATTTGGATCTTGAGCATACAAGGCGCTGATTTTCTTTGCCATGTCTTCAACGGTAGGCTCTTGGAACTGTGAAACGCGTATCCAACCGTAACCTGGCTCAACAATTTTAGATTTCACACTCTGCACACGGATTTCCTGACGTGTGATGGTAATTAAGAGCGGTTTATCTTCTTCTTTACGGGCGACAGTGAGGGTGATCTTGGTATTTGGTTCACCGCGCATGCGTTTTACGGCATCGTCTAAGGTCATGCCTTTGACTGGGGTGCTGTCTAAACGGGTAATTAAATCGCCAGGCTTCAGACCTGCTTTATAAGCTGGAGAGTCTTCTATGGGAGCGATGACTTTTACATAGCCATCTTCCATCCCGACTTCTATACCTAAACCCACGAATTTACCTTGGGTGCTTTCGCGTAGTTCTTTAAATGCTTTTTTATCAAGATAAGCAGAATGCGGGTCGAGGGAAGCAACCATGCCCGAAATCGCTTCGGTGAGCAGTTTTTTATCTTCGACCGGCTCGACATAATCAGACTTGATCAGCCCAAATACATCCGCTAGTTGTCGCAACTCCTCTATAGGCAAAGGTGAACTGGCGTTTTTCTGCGCCAATGCATCGAATTGCATAGAGCCTGCGATACCTGCTATCAGGCCTAAGCCTATCAATCCTACATTTTTTAATCTGCTACTCATGGCTCACCTGTTTATCCAAACTAGCGGATCAATCGCCCGCCCTTGATGTCTCATCTCAAAGTATAAACCCGAATGCTCATTGCCGCCGCTATTACCCGCAGCTGCGACCACTTCTCCTATTTTGACCTTGTCACCGGGCCGCTT
>JAXISQ010000024.1:0-11651 GCA_034680505.1 Noviherbaspirillum sp. | reverse complement strand
GCATTGATTTGCTCTCGTGTCATTCCGAAATAACGGCTATAGACGATGAGGTTTTCTTCTACGGTGAAGTCTGGATCAAGATTATCTCCTTGAGGCACTACACCGACTCGCATGCGTGCTAAGCGAGCTTGTTGTGGAATAGGATAGCCCGCTAAGGTGATACTGCCACTGTCTGGCGCAGTCAAGCCTAAACAGAGTTTAATGGTGGTGGTTTTACCCGCTCCATTTGGCCCTAATAATCCATAGCATTCGCCAGCTTTCAAACTAAAGGAAAGTTGATCGACAACTTTTAAACGTTTGTCTGCATCGCCATAGGTTTTTTGCAGATTTTCTACATGTAATATCTGTTTAGCTGACATGCTTTTTACTCTGGGTCTGTTAGCGTTCTCTGTGTGTGTTGCTTATTTGTGAGGATTATTGATCTATCCTGATGCTCGTATCCGTCATTATCATTCGAAATGTATTTTAAGGTGCGCCAATAAAAAAACCAGGCACTAGGCCTGGCTTTTTTATTTCGGCCTTAATTCAGGCTCGACTCAATTCTTTATTCGCCGCTATGATCTTCTGCGCCATGGCTGTCAGCTGGACGATCGACTAATTCCACATATGCCATAGGTGCATTGTCGCCAACACGGAAACCCATTTTCAAAATACGCAAGTAACCGCCATTGCGGCTTGCATATCGTGGGCCTAATTCCGCGAACAACTTGACTACCATTTCACGATCACGCAAACGGTTAAATGCAAGACGCTTATTAGCCAGTGTATCTACCTTACCTAAAGTAAGAATTGGTTCTATAACGCGACGCAATTCTTTTGCTTTTGGTAATGTGGTTTTAATCGCTTCATGGCGCAACAGTGAAACTGTCATGTTGCGCAACATCGCTAAACGATGGGAAGAAGTACGATTGAGTTTACGTAGTCCGTGACGATGACGCATGATATTTCCTTTTCATTTAAATCCAGCTCTTCTATCGCTCTATTAAAAATAGGCGCGGGCCGGTAAATATTGATTCAATAATTTATTTTTCCAAACCAGCTGGTGGCCAGTTTTCTAACTTCATACCTAATGTCAAACCACGCGATGCTAATACTTCTTTGATCTCGTTTAATGACTTACGGCCCAAGTTTGGTGTTTTGAGTAATTCATTTTCACTACGCTGAATCAGATCACCAATGTAATAGATGTTTTCTGCTTTCAGGCAGTTTGCAGAACGTACTGTGAGCTCTAAATCATCAACAGGACGCAAGAGTATAGGATCAACGCTAGGTGCACGTGATGGCGCTTCAGCAGCTGCTTCTGTACCTTCTAGTGCTGCGAATACATTCAATTGGTCAACTAACACACGTGCTGATTGGCGAATCGCTTCTTCAGGTGTGATGACGCCGTTGGTTTCGATGTTGATGATCAGTTTATCGAGGTCAGTACGTTGTTCTACACGAGCTGATTCAACGGTGTAAGAAACGCGACGCACAGGTGAAAAAGAAGCGTCAAGGATAATGCGACCGATGGTTTTGTTTGCGTCTTCTGCTAAACGACGCACATTACCTGGTACATAGCCACGACCTTTTTCAATCTTAACTTGCATATCTAATTTACCACCTGGGGTTAGATTTGCAATGACGTGATCTGGATTAACTAACTCTACATCGTGTGGCAAATCGATATCAGATGCCAACACTGGGCCTTCGCCTTCTTTTTTCAATGTGAGTGTGACTTCATCACGATTATGCAATTTAAACACTACGCCTTTGAGGTTCAAGAGAATATCAACAACGTCTTCTTGAACGCCATCTAATGATGAATATTCATGAACCACACCAGCGATAGTCACTTCAGTTGGTGCATAACCAACCATGGAGGACAATAAGACGCGACGTAATGCGTTACCTAAGGTGTGGCCATAGCCACGTTCGAACGGCTCCATCACGACTTTAGCGTGACCGAGACCGAGTGGCTCAACTTCAATAATGCGTGGTTTTAACAGACTGTTTTGCATGAGATGTCCTTTCAATACCCTCGGCTCATTACACCGATAAGGCTGATGGCAAATCGAAAGTGCTGACTAATAGATAGCCAGCGCCGGGAAAATTAACGTGAATACAATTCGACGATAAGTGATTCGTTTACTTCTTGATTGAAGTCTGAACGATCAGGCAAGGTCTTGAGTGAGCCTTCCATTTTTTTAGCATCAACTGAAATCCACATAGGGAAACCAGATTGTTCTGCTAATGAAAGTGCTTCAGCGATACGTACTTGTTTTTTCGCTTTTTCGCGAACAGAAACAACATCACCTACTTTGACTTGGTAGGATGGAATATTAACAACACCGCCATTAACTACGATCGCTTTGTGCGACACCAACTGACGCGCTTCTGCACGGGTTGAAGCAAAACCTAAACGATAAACTACGTTGTCTAAACGCGATTCCAACAATTGCAGCAGTGTCTCACCGGTATTACCCTTACGACGATCTGCTTCTGCGAAGTAACGACGGAATTGACGCTCTAATACACCATACATACGTTTTACTTTTTGCTTTTCACGCAGTTGGTTACCGTAGTCAGAGGTACGAGCACCAGACGTGCGACCATGCTGACCTGGCTTAGAGTCGAGCTTACATTTTGATTCTAGGGAACGACGTGCACTCTTTAAAAAGAGGTCTGTGCCTTCACGGCGGGATAGCTTAGCTTTTGGTCCAATGTAACGTGCCACGATTTTTCCTTATTGAATGACGCCCCGAATGATTTATTCACCTCAGGCGCTAGTCTGATCACAGTTGATCAAACAGTGGTCTTAATAACAAAACCCGCCAGGCTGCAGCGGGCCACTTTCAGGTACAACTAAATATTAAATACGGCGACGCTTAGGTGGACGGCACCCGTTGTGCGGCACTGGTGTTACGTCCTGAATCACGGTAATTTTGATACCGAGGTTATTCAGAGCGCGCACAGCTGATTCGCGACCTGGACCTGGTCCTTTGATACGAATTTCTAGGTTCTTGATGCCGCATTCGATTGCTACCTTGCCTGCTGCTTCAGCAGCTACCTGTGCTGCGAAAGGTGTCGATTTGCGTGAACCTTTAAAGCCAGCACCACCTGAGGTAGCCCATGACAATGCATTGCCTTGGCGATCAGTGATCGTGATGATGGTGTTGTTAAAGGACGCATGCACATGTGCGATGCCCTCAGCAACATTCTTTTTGATTTTCTTACGTACACGCGCTGATGCTGCGTTATTCGGTGATTTAGCCATAATAATTTCCTTGAACCCGTAGGAGGATTACTTCTTCAGCGATTGCGCTGCTTTACGTGGACCTTTACGCGTACGTGCATTGGTACGTGTGCGCTGACCGCGAACAGGCAAACCTTTGCGATGACGCATACCACGATAGCAGCCCAAATCCATGAGACGTTTAATGCTCATGGAAAGTTCTCTGCGCAAATCGCCTTCGACGATAAATTTGCCGATCTCATCACGCAGCTTTTCTAGCTCGCTGTCATCAAGATCTTTGACTTTTTTCGCCGTTGGAACACCCGTTTGCTCACAAATTTTATGTGCTGTGGGACGACCAATACCAAAGATAGCGGTTAAGCCAATCACGGTATGTTGATGGTTTGGGATATTTACCCCTGCAATACGTGCCATTCGTTATTCCTCAATCAATAACGTTAATTAACCTTGGCGCTGCTTATGACGCGGCTCGGTGCAAATAACCCGAACTACGCCTTTGCGCTTAATAATTTTACAGTTGCGACATATGCGCTTAACTGATGCGAGCACTTTCATCTTGGCCCTCTTTCTTTCATTTTTTAATCACTTGCTTAGCTTGAAGATTTACTTTCAGCTTTGCTTAAATTAGTCGGCTCTACTCTGCCGCTTACCTATTAGCGAGGGATGAGCCCGCCTTTAAAATTTGCTTTCTTTAGCAGCGATTCATACTGCTGCGACATTACATAATTTTGTACCTGTGCCATAAAGTCCATGGTCACAACTACGATAATCAGCAAAGAAGTTCCGCCAAAATAAAACGGCACATTCCATCTTGCGATCAAAAATTCTGGCAACAAACAAACCAAAGTGATGTACACAGCACCTGCTAAGGTCAATCTCGTCAAAATCTTATCGATGTATCTCGCTGTTTGTTCGCCTGGACGTATGCCTGGAACGAACGCACCGCTTTTCTTTAAGTTATCTGCTGTTTCTTTACTATTAAACACAAGTGCTGTGTAAAAGAAGCAAAAGAAAACAATCGCTACTGCATACAACAAAGCATGTATTGGCTCACCAGGAGCTAATGATGCAGCAAGATCTTTCAGAAAACGTACTACGCCATTCGTTGTATCACCACTGGTAAACCAGCTTGTTATCGTCGCAGGAAACAGAATGATGGAAGAAGCGAAAATCGGCGGTATCACACCAGCCATATTCAACTTCAAAGGCAAATGACTACTTTGCCCACCATATACTTTGTTACCCACTTGTCTTTTTGCGTAGTTAACCAAAATCTTTCTTTGGCCACGTTCAATAAAGACCACTAAAAATGTCACCAGTCCTACTACGATACAAATCAATATCGCTGATAAAGCGTTCATTGATCCTGTACGAACTAATTCAAACAATCCACCAATTGCATTAGGTAATCCTGCAGCAATACCAGCAAAGATGATGATGGAGATGCCATTACCTAAACCACGCTCAGTAATCTGTTCACCCAACCACATCAAAAACATCGTGCCAGTCACTAATGTTACGACTGTCGTAAAACGAAATGCTAAACCTGGATCAATTACTAAACCTGCTTGCGCTTCTAGTGCTACTGCGATGCCTAATGCTTGAAAGGTAGCTAAAACTAATGTGCCATAACGCGTGTATTGCGTAATTTTGCGACGACCAGATTCACCTTCTTTTTTCAATGCTTCTAATTGCGGAGACACCACCGACATCAACTGCATGATGATGGATGCAGAGATGTAAGGCATGATGCCTAAAGCAAAGATGGTAAAGCGCGATAAAGCACCGCCAGAAAACATATTAAACATTCCCAGTATGCCGCCACGGTTTTGATTGAACAGTGCAGCTAGCTGAACTGGATCAATTCCTGGTACTGGAATATGTGCACCAACTCTAAATACTACTAAGGCGCCAAGCAAAAACCACAAGCGTCCCCACGGGAAGCCACTTGCTGCGCTCTTAGCTAGTTTTGGAGAAGTTGCCACTAATGCCCTTAAGCTATCGAACCACCGGCAGCTTCAATTGCTGCTTTTGCGCCCTTAGTCGCGATCAAACCGCGCAAAGTCACTTTCTTACTTATTTCACCAGCTTTGATTACACGAACCACGCGTGCTAATTCTGAAATTAGACCAGCTTGTTTCAATGCCAGTACATCGATTTCATCAACAGGCAAGTTGTTCAAATCAGATAAACGAACTTCTGCTTTGTATGGCGTTGCTAGTGATTTAAAACCACGCTTAGGCAAACGACGTTGCAAAGGCATCTGACCGCCTTCGAAACCAACTTTATGAAAGCCGCCCGAACGAGACTTTTGTCCTTTATGACCGCGACCTGCAGTCTTACCCAATCCAGAACCAATGCCGCGACCTACGCGACGTTTGGCGTGCTTAGCACCTTCTGCGGGTTG
Source organism: Noviherbaspirillum sp. (assembly GCA_034680505.1). Taxonomy (GTDB): domain Bacteria; phylum Pseudomonadota; class Gammaproteobacteria; order Burkholderiales; family Burkholderiaceae_D; genus Pernthalerella. The sequence continues at coordinate 6,009 of JAXISQ010000024.1, read as the reverse complement.
AATTGTATTCAATTCCATGATGTTCTCCTGCCGTAAGCGTTGCTTACGACACTACTTTCACGAGGTAAGAAACTTTATTGATCATGCCTCTAACAGATGGAGTATCTTCCAACTCAGAGACCGAATTAATGCCACGCAGACCTAAGCCACGCACAGTCGCACGATGTGATTCACGCGTACCAATAAGGCCTTTTACTAATTTAACTTTGACTGTGTTTGCCATTTCGCTCACCTCAACCCAGAATTTCTTCAACAGTCTTGCCGCGTTTCGCAGCAATTTCGGAAGGCGTATTCATTTTTGATAGACCGTTAATCGTTGCACGCACCATATTGTATGGATTGGTTGATCCATTTGATTTCGCTACAACGTTAGTCACACCCATAACTTCAAAAATCGCGCGCATAGGACCGCCAGCAATGACGCCAGTACCCTCTTTGGCTGGGATCATCATCACTGATGAAGCACCGTGTTTACCGCTGACGGTATGTTGCAATGTGCCATTTTTCAATGTGACTTTAACCATTTTGCGACGCGCTTCTTCCATCGCTTTTTGTACAGCTACTGGCACCTCTTTTGATTTGCCTTTACCCATACCAATACGGCCATCGCCATCACCAACTACAGCCAGGGCTGCAAAACCCATAATGCGACCGCCCTTTACCACTTTGGTAACGCGATTCACCGCAATCATTTTTTCGCGCATGCCGTCATCAGGCTTGTCGCTTTGCACTTTCGGGCTCATTTTTGCCATAACGATTTTCCTTAGAACTTCAGACCAGCTTCACGAGCGGCTTCGGCAACTGCCTTCACACGACCGTGATAACGGAAACCAGAACGATCGAAAGCAACTTCAGCGATACCTGCCTTCAACGCTTTTTCTGCAACACGCTTACCAACCAATGTTGCAGCGGCTGTGTTACCGCCTTTACCAGATTGACCAGCTAATTCTTTACGAACTTCAGCCTCAGCAGTAGATGCGCTGGCTAAGATCGTTGCGTCTGGCGCAATGATGGTGGCGTAAATATGCAGGTTGGTACGATGTACTGCCAACCGATTGACTTTGAGCTCTGCGATTTTCGCGCGTGTCTGACGCGAACGGCGCAAGCGAGATTGCTTCTTGTCCATTATCAACCCCTGTTACTTCTTCTTGGTTTCTTTGATTATCACAACCTCGTCCACATAGCGGACGCCTTTGCCTTTGTAGGGCTCTGGGCTGCGATAAGCGCGCACTTCTGCAGCGACCTGACCGACTTTTTGACGGTCGATACCTTTAATAAGGATTTCTGTTGGTGTCGGTGTTTCACACTTCACGCCTGCTGGCATTTGATGAACTACCGGATGTGAGAAACCTAGCGACAAATTAAGTTTGTCACCTTGAGCTTGCGCTTTGTATCCCACGCCAACTAACGACAATTTCTTTTCGAAACCTTTGCTAACACCATTCACCATGTTGTTAACAAGTGCACGAACAGTGCCTGTCATTGCATTTGCTTCACGCGTCTCATCTGCAGGCGAAAATGTCAGCGTGTTGCTTTCATTTTTAATGACGACCTGACCAGTGAGCGGCAAGCTTAATGTTCCTTGCGATCCCTTAACCGCGACCTTCTCTGCCGTGATTGTTATTTCAACGCCAGCTGGCAGCGCGATGGGCATTTTACCTACACGAGACATAGTACTTTCCCTCTCTTAGGCCACGTAGCAAAGCACTTCACCACCAGTACCGGTAGCACGCGCTTTACGATCCGTCATCACGCCTTTAGGCGTAGAAATGATGGTGACGCCCAATCCATTCATCACGGTTGGAATTTCACCCTTGCCGCAGTATTTACGCAAACCTGGGCGTGAAGCACGCTCAAGACGCTCAATAACTGGACGACCTGCGTAATATTTCAAACCGATTTTTAATTCAGGCTTACCACTGTGATCGATAACTGCGAAGTCATCGATGTAACCTTCTTCTTTCAAAACGCGCGCAATCGCGACTTTGATTTTTGAAGAAGGCATGCTTACCGAAGTTTTATTGACGACTTGCGCATTACGAATGCGGGTCAGCATATCGGCGATAGGATCACTCATACTCATTGTGTCTTCTCCTATTACCAGCTGGCTTTAGTCATACCCGGGATTTCGCCACGCATGGCGATTTCACGAAGCTTGATACGACCGAGACCGAATTTACGGAAAGTACCGCGTGGACGACCTGTCAGTGCGCAGCGATTACGCTGACGTGAAGGAGCTGAGTTACGTGGAAGCGCCTGTAACTTCAGACGCGCTTCGTAACGCTCTTCTTCCGACTTCGATTGGTCGTCGATGATTGCCTTTAACTCAGCGCGCTTACCAGCAAACTTCTTTACCAGTGCAGCACGCTTATGTTCACGATTGATCAATGACAGTTTTGCCATGGCAACCTCAATTTCTAAACGGGAATTTAAATGCGGCGAGAAGCGCTTTTGCTTCATCGTCGGTCTTAGCCGTCGTGGTGATGCTAATGTTCATACCACGCAGCGCGTCAATTTTGTCGTATTCAATTTCGGGGAAAATGATTTGCTCTTTCACACCGATGTTGTAATTGCCACGACCATCAAAAGCACGTCCAGATACACCACGGAAGTCGCGCACACGCGGCAACGCAACCGTAGTTAAACGATCCAGAAATTCATACATACGACCACCACGCAAAGTCACCATACAACCGATTGGATAACCTTCACGGATTTTGAAACCGGCGATCGCTTTACGAGCCTTAGTTACCACTGGTTTTTGACCTGCAATTTTGGTCAAATCACCAACAGCATGTTCAATAATTTTTTTGTCTGCCACCGCCTCAGATAAACCCATGTTCAGGGTGATCTTAGTAATGCGCGGCACTTCCATTACTGACTTGTAGCCAAATTTGGCTGTTAGCTCAGCAACGATTTTTTCTTTGTACAGTTCTTGAAAACGAGCCATGTCTTTACGCCTTCACGACTTCACCACTGGACTTATAAACACGTACACGTTTACCGCCTACGAGTTTTACGCCCACACGATCAGCCTTGCCAGTTGCAGCGTTAAACAACGCTACGTTCGAAATATGAATAGGCATTAGCTTGTCTACAATGCCACCCGTTGCACCAGTCATGGGATTTGGCTTAGTCGCTTTTTTTGCGACATTAATGCCATCCACTACGAGATGATCTGTGCCTACGCGCTGCTTTACTACACCGCGCTTGCCTTTATCTTTACCAGTAATGACGATTACTTCGTCATTGGTTTTAATTTTTTCCATGGCGACTCCTTACAGAACTTCAGGCGCGAGCGACACGATTTTCATGAAGCGCTCAGTGCGCAATTCACGGGTAACCGGTCCAAAAATACGCGTACCTATAGGTTCTAATTTCGCGTTCAACAATACCGCTGCATTACCATCAAAACGGACTAAAGAACCATCTTGACGACGCACGCCTTTAGCGGTGCGAACAACTACCGCATTGTAGATTTCGCCTTTTTTTACGCGACCGCGTGGCGCAGCGACTTTAACTGTGACCTTGATCACATCGCCAATACCTGCATAACGACGCTTTGAACCACCAAGAACCTTGATACACATGACTTCGCGTGCACCAGTGTTATCGGCCACTTCTAGCCGGCTTTCAGTTTGAATCATGATTTTCTCTTTCCCAACTTAATCCGCTGCAAGCACACAATGCGCCACTACGGTCAGTCTTGGTCCCGCCAGCTACTTCTCTGCGAGAAGCATCCGATTGGGTTGATAAAAAACTACTTAATTACGTTTCCGCGCTTATAAATAAGCAGGAAAGCCCGACATTATGCCTTAGATACTGCCGGGCGCGCAATCTTTTTATACGCCTTGGGATACCTGCACTACGCGGGTAACTGTCCATGCCTTAGTTTTGGAGATAGGGCGACCTTCTTGAATTTCTACCGTATCACCAGCCTTAGCAACATTACCTTCGTTGTGAGCATGATATTTGTTTGAACGGACAATAATTTTGCCGTACAGAGGATGACGAACACGACGCTCGATCAACACGGTTACGGTTTTATCCATCTTGTCAGATACCACAGTACCGACCAAAGTGCGCTTGAGCGCTTGTTTGACTGGTTCGTTCATTACTGGCCGTCCTTCTGATTGATGACCGTCTTAACCCGGGCAATATCACGACGCACTTTTTTCAATTGCGACGTATTGTTCAGTTGCTGAGTAGCGATTTGCATACGCAGACCAAACTGGGCTTTCAACAAATCGTTCAGCTCTTTTTTGAGCGCTGCACTATCTTTACCTTGGAGTTCAGATGCTTTCATAGTTCACTCCTTACTGACCAACCTGACGAACTACGAAAGTCGTCAGTAATGGTAATTTTGCCGCTGCAAGACGGAATGCCTCGCGAGCCAATGCTTCATCTACACCGTCCATCTCATAGAGCACTTTGCCCGGCTGGATCTCTGCGACGTAGTACTCAGGATTACCCTTACCGTTACCCATACGGACTTCAGCAGGTTTTTGCGAAATTGGTTTATCTGGAAAGATGCGAATCCAAATACGGCCGCCACGCTTAATGTGACGTGTCATCGCACGACGAGCAGCTTCAATTTGACGCGCCGTAATACGACCACGACCAATTGCTTTTAAACCAAATTCACCGAAAGACACGCCAGTACCACGCTCATGCGAGATACCTTTATTGCGTCCTTTTTGTTCTTTACGATATTTTCTGCGTGCTGGTTGCAGCATGATTATTCTCCTGCCTTGTCAGCTGGTGCAGCTGCATCAGCTTTTTTGGCTCTTACACGTTTCGGTGCTGCAGCTGGAGTTGCTGTTGCTCCATCTGCAGGCTGAGCATCAGCCCGCTTTGCACGCGCAGGACGCGCAGCAGGTTTTGCTCCATCCTCACGACGTGGTGCACGACGTTTGCGATCATCTTCATTCGCTACTTCTACAACTGGAGTTTCGCCACTTGCAAGACGATCACCTTTGTAGACCCAAACTTTGATTCCGATAATGCCGTAGGTTGTTTCTGCTTCGCCGAAACCGTAGTCGATATCTGCACGCAGAGTATGCAGAGGCACACGACCTTCGCGATACCATTCAGAACGCGCAATCTCGATACCATTTAAACGTCCTGCAGACATAATCTTGATGCCCTGTGCACCTAAACGCATTGCATTTTGCATCGCACGTTTCATCGCACGACGGAACATGATACGTTTTTCCAATTGCTGTGCAATGGAATCAGCGATTAACTGTGCATCGGTTTCTGGTTTACGAATTTCTTCGATGTTGACGTGTACTGGTACGCCCATCATTTTGCCCAGAGCCGACTTCAACACTTCAATGTCTTCGCCTTTTTTACCAATCACGACACCAGGACGTGAACTGAAAATGGTGATGCGAGCATTTTTTGCAGGACGCTCAATCAGCACACGTCCGACTGATGCATTCTTAAGTTTCTTTTTCAGATACGCACGTACTTCAAGATCTTCCTTGAGCATGTCGGCAAAATTACTATTGCCTGCATACCAGCGCGAACCCCAGTTGCGGGTAACCGCAAGGCGAAAGCCGGTTGGATGTATTTTCTGTCCCATCGTGACTCCCTTAATTACCGACAGTCACGTAGATGTGACAGGATTGTTTTGAAATACGGTCGCCACGTCCTTTTGCACGCGCTGTAAAGCGCTTGAGTACTGCAGCTTTTTCGACATAGATGGTTTTAACTTTTAACTCATCAATATCAGCACCATCATTGTGTTCAGCGTTTGCAATTGCAGACTCGAGAACTTTCTTGATGATGACAGCACCTTTTTTAGGACTAAAAGTCAGCACGTTTAATGCATGCTCTACTTTTTGGCCGCGTATGAGATCAGCTACGAGTCTGCCCTTTTGAGCTGACAAACGAACGCTGCGAAGAATAGCTTTAGTTTCCATGATCAGCCCTTATTTCTTAGCTTTCTTGTCGGCTGCGTGACCCTTGAACGTACGGGTTAACGCAAACTCGCCAAGCTTGTGG
>JAXISQ010000023.1:0-11815 GCA_034680505.1 Noviherbaspirillum sp. | reverse complement strand
AGTGACAGCCCCCGCTTTACAAGCTTACTTGCCCGAAGAGTTCATGCCGGGCAAAAATTTTCAAACTGAAAACGAGCGCATAGTTGCAGCAGGGGAGATAGGCACTACGATTTTCCATCCGGTTGGCACTTGTAAAATGGGTAAGTTCGACGATGCAACAGCCGTAGTTGACCATCAATTGCGGGTCAAGGGTGTTCAAGGTTTACGCGTTGTTGACGCTTCTGTTATGCCAACTATAACGTCTGGCAATCCAAATTCCCCAATTATTATGATGGCTGAAAAGGCCGCTTTATGGATTAAGGCTGCAAAACGAGTGTGAAGGCAGCACTTTCATAGAAATCTAAGCCAATAAAACAGATGCATTTGGCGACAGTGTTTACTTACACACACTTTTTGTTTTAAAAATAGCAAGCACACGGCGGTCTTTATGGATGGTTTACCTATCGATTTGCTCGCCCTTTGCTTAGCTGCTTTTTTAGCCGGCTTAATGGATGCTGTAGTCGGTGGAGGAGGCCTAATTCAGGTGCCGGCTTTATTCCTTAGCCACCCTCAAGTTGTGCCCGCAAGTTTGTTTGGCACGAATAAATTCTCTGCGATTTTTGGGACTGGCGTCGCCGCATTCACTTACGCTAAAAAAATTCGTCTACCTTGGCGGGTTGTTCTACCTGCGGTTTTGGGCGCATTAATTTTTTCTTTTTTAGGCGCAAGGTTAGTGACTAGCCTTCCCGTCGATGCCGTTAGGAAAAGTTTGCCTTTCATACTTTTAGCTATTTTGGTTTATGTCACTAAACAGCAAGAGTTTGGATTCTTTAGTAGTAGACGATTTCAGGGCAGACAAGAAATACTATTTGCGGGCTTAACAGGTGCTGCGATTGGTTTTTATGATGGATTGATAGGGCCAGGCACCGGAAGTTTTCTCGTTTTTATCTTCATACGCGCATTTGGTTTTGATTTTCTAAGCGCTTCGGCATCCGCCAAGGTAGTGAATGTTGCTTGTAACTTGTCGGCGCTTGCCTGGTTTGGTTATGCTGGCCACATTATGTGGAAGCTAGGCTTGATGATGGCGCTATTTAATATATTAGGAGCCAGAGTGGGAGCAAAGCTGGCGCTAAAACACGGAAGCCAATTCATTCGCCGAATCTTTCTTCTGGTTGTGGGTTTGTTGATTGTTTTCACGGCCAAGCAGGCTTTTTGGACATAGTCCGCTTTCTGCCCGAATGTTCCACGTGAAACCGGAGGCACATGTCGTTTTACGTTCCACGTGAAACAATGTTCTGTAGGTCTGGCGTACGGCGATATATAAATTTGAGATAAAACAGCGTCTCTTCAAGAATAAAAGACCGTATAATTCGGCCTCTGCCTAAAGTCTGCTCAAGACGATCCATGAATTTTCCTTCCGAATTTGATGTCATTGTAGTTGGTGGCGGCCATGCCGGGACTGAGGCTGCCTTGGTAGCTGCGCGCATGGGTCAAAAAACCCTGCTTTTGACGCACAACATTGAAACCCTGGGTCAAATGTCCTGCAATCCCTCCATAGGTGGAATAGGAAAAGGTCATTTAGTCAGGGAAGTTGATGCCATGGGCGGCGCAATGGCGATCGCCACAGACGAGGCTGGCATACAGTTTCGGATATTAAACTCTTCAAAAGGCCCGGCCGTTCGAGCAACGCGTGCTCAGGCAGATCGTCTCTTATATAAGCAGGCAATACGTTCGCGCTTGGAAAATCAGCCTAATCTCTGGCTGTTTCAACAGGCGGTTGATGATTTAATGCTAGAAGGTGAGAGCGTAGTGGGCGCAATAACTCAGGCTAGCATTAAGTTTCGCGGGAAAACAGTCGTCTTAACTGCTGGCACTTTCTTAGATGGAAAAATTCACATAGGTTTGAATAATTATTCGGCGGGTAGAGCAGGAGATCCTCCGGCAGTTTCCCTTTCTGCTCGTCTAAAAGAGCTTAAGTTGCCTCAAGGGCGCCTGAAAACTGGAACGCCACCGCGGATTGATGGCCGCACTATGGACTTTTCTGTGATGACAGAGCAGCCTGGCGATCTTGATCCAGTGCCGGTATTTTCTGTAATGGGCTCAGAGAAGTTGCATCCTAAGCAACTTCCTTGCTGGATTACTCATACAAATACACGTACACACGACATTATTCGTGGTGCATTGGATCGTAGTCCTATGTATACGGGCGTAATTGAGGGTGTGGGACCACGTTATTGCCCATCTATTGAAGACAAAATTCATAGATTTGCAGGAAAAGATTCACATCAAATCTTTTTAGAGCCAGAAGGCCTGCTAACGCACGAGTTTTATCCGAATGGCATATCAACCAGTTTGCCTTTTGATGTACAGCTAGAGCTAGTTAGATCGATGCGCGGCCTAGAAAACGCCCATATCTTGCGCCCTGGTTATGCGATTGAATATGACTACTATGATCCTAGAGGATTGAAAGCGTCGTTAGAAACCAAAGCAATCAAGGGATTATTTTTTGCTGGCCAAATTAATGGAACAACAGGCTATGAAGAGGCTGCTGCGCAAGGTTTATTAGCAGGGATTAATGCAGCATTGTTTTCTAAGAATAGTGAAGCTTGGGCGCCGCGTAGAGATCAAGCTTATCTAGGTGTACTAGTGGATGATCTAATTACGCAAGGCGTGCTAGAGCCTTACCGTATGTTCACTAGCCGTGCTGAATATAGATTGAGCTTGCGTGAAGATAATGCAGACATGCGTTTAACTGAAATAGGCAGACGTTTAGGTTGTGTGGGCGATGAACAATGGCGCGCATTCGAAGAAAAACGCGAAGCTGTCGCACGTGAATTAGAGCGACTCAAATCAACTTGGGTAAGTCCAAAAATTCTTACTGCACAAGAGTCAGAGCGCGTGCTGGGTAAACAAATAGAACGTGAATATGCGTTGATTGATTTGTTGCGCAGGCCGAACGTAACTTACAAAACCTTGATGACTTTAGAGAATCAGCAAGGCGAAAAATTTTGTACTCCTGAACTTGATGCGGCAGTAGTTGAGCAGGTTGAAATCCAAGTTAAATATGCAGGCTATATAGATAGACAAGCGAAAGAAGTAGAGCGTCATGAGCACTATGAAAATTTACGCTTGCCCGAATCAATAGACTATTTAGCGATAGCTGCATTGTCTATGGAAGTCAGACAAAAATTGAATAAGCATCAGCCGCAAACTTTAGGACAAGCATCGAGAATAGCGGGGGTTACACCTGCTGCGATTTCACTCTTGTTAGTGCATTTAAAAAAGGGTGGTTTACGTGAATTTTCAGCGGCATCTGAAGAGCCGAATGCAGCATAAATAATTCATGGCGATGCAAATAGATAGAGAAGAATTTAGCGCATTACTAAAACAAGGTGCAGCTAAATTAACGATCAGTTTGTCGGAGAGACAAATAGAAAAATTGCTCGACTATTTAGCTTTATTGGTGAAGTGGAATTCGGTTTACAACCTCACATCAGTAAGAGACCCGCAGCAAATGGTGATACAACATTTGCTCGATGCGATGTCAGCGCTTACTGCATTTCAAGGTGCGAAAAAAGTTTTAGACGTAGGAACGGGCGGTGGCTTACCTGGCATGGTGATCGCAATTTGGGCGATGGAAGCAGAACCAGATTTGCAAATACATTTGATAGATACGGTCAAAAAGAAAACGGCTTTTTTAACGCAAGTTAAAGCAGAGTTAGGTTTAACAAATGTGTCTGTGCATAGCGGTCATGTAGAAAAACTAGCTAACGAAAAATCTTTTGATGTCATCACTTCACGCGCATTTGCTGAGCTAATTGATTTCGTAAAATTATCTGGGCATTTGCTAGAACAAGATGGAAGCATGATTGCGTTGAAAGGCAAAAAACCAGATGAAGAAATACAGCGTTTGCCTCCAGATTGGAAAGTAGAAAAAGTTGTACCACTTACTGTGCCCGGCATGCAAGCTGAACGACATTTGGTGTGGATGAAAAGAGCGTTGTGAATCAAGTAGAAAAATTTTTTTTATTTGAACACCATAGCGCAAAGAGAAATAAATAGTTGCTGACATTGATAATAGAAATAACTCGAAACTCATGACGAAAATTTTTTGCATTGCGAATCAAAAAGGCGGCGTAGGCAAGACAACTACAGCAGTAAATCTTGCAGCTGCACTTGCGAATATTAATCAACGCGTATTGCTAGTTGATTTAGACCCACAAGGTAATGCAACGATGGGTGCGGGTATCAATAAAGCGGAATTAAAAAGCTCTATTTACCAAGTACTACTCGGCATGGGTGAATTAAAAGATGCACGCTTAGCCTCTGAGTCTGGGAAGTTTGATGTGTTACCAGCGAATCGTGATTTAGCGGGTGCAGAAGTTGAAATGGTTGAGTTGGATAACAGAGAGACTCGATTAAAAACTGCATTAGCATCCGTCGTTGATAACTATGATTTTGTACTCATAGATTGCCCACCTGCTTTATCTATGTTGACCTTAAATGGTTTATGCGCAGCGCATGGTGTGATCATTCCTATGCAATGTGAATACTATGCCTTAGAGGGATTATCGGATTTAGTTAATACAATCAAAATCGTGCATGCAAAACTCAATCCAGATTTAAAAATCATAGGATTGTTACGAGTGATGTTTGATCCACGCATGATGCTTTCGCAGCAAGTCTCTCTTCAGCTAGAAGAGCATTTTGGCGACAAGGTTTTCAAATCCATTATTCCACGCAATGTACGTTTGGCAGAAGCGCCATCGTACGGCGTACCCGGCGTGAATTTTGATTCTGCAGCAAAGGGTGCACAAGCTTATGTGGAGTTTGGTAAAGAACTAGTGCAACGCATACGAAGTTCACCTGCAGCGTGAGCATGCAGCAAATAATTTATTCAACTAAAAATAAACGGCGAAAGTACTAATTTAAGTGATGAAAAAACCAAAAGGATTAGGTCGTGGATTAGAAGCGCTATTAGGCGGCTCACCGGACTTTATAGAAGAAGCACCGAATGTAAGTGGCGCACCTCCGACTTTGCCATTGTCGGCCTTGCAAGCGGGTAAATATCAACCGCGAATCAAGATGGATCAGACTGCAATCAATGAACTTGCAGACTCGATACGTAAGCAAGGTTTGTTGCAAGCGATATTAGTAAGACCAATTAAGAATGGTCCACCCGGCGTGGATTATGAAATCATCGCAGGCGAAAGACGCTTTCGTGCATCCAAGTTAGCAGGGCTAACGGAAGTACCCGTGATCGTAAAAGATGTAGATGATCAAGCTGCAGCAGCGATGGCGCTCATAGAAAATATGCAGCGCGAAGACTTAAATCCGCTGGAGGAAGCGCAGGGTATTAAACGCTTGATTGATGATTTTAATTTTACCCATGAGCAGGCAGCAGAAGCAGTAGGGCGTTCGCGCAGTGCAGTTTCTAATCTCTTGCGTTTAATGAGCCTGAGCAAACCAGTACAGACCATGTTGATGGAAAATCATATCGACATGGGTCATGCGCGTGCATTATTGGCCGTAGATTCCGCAACCCAAATTAGCCTAGCGACCCAAATCATTGCTCAGAAATTATCAGTACGAGAGGCTGAAAAACTGGTGGTTCGTGCAACCACAGCGCGCGACGCAAAACCTGCCAGTGGCTCGAAAGAGAAATCGCGTGACGTTGTTAGGTTAGAGGAAGAGTTGTCAGATGCGCTAGCTACCAAGGTCAGTATTCGCCAAGGGGCAGGCAAAAAAGGCGAATTAATCATTGATTTTGGCGATCTAGAGCAGTTAGATGGAATAATTGCCCGACTAAGGCAGCCAGCAGTTTGAAATCGAATAATTTTTCCTCAATAAAACGAGCTAAGTGTTTGACTGCGTGGTGGAAATTATTTATACTCTTGCGGCTTTCTGGAATGCAAATCCCCTCACAGATCCTCAAGAATTCTCAGCGTTTTGCTCAAAGAGCCGCTGGTTTAATTGAAATAGTCTGATGTTGCGCTTAGTTCTCACCCAGCTTGTCGTTACGCTAATCGTAGCGGCTATTTCTGGACTAATCGGCGGGGGCAATGCGCTACTGTCGTCGTTGCTTGGTGGTTTATGTTGCGTCTTGCCCAATGGCTTATTCGCAATGCGCATCGCCATCAGTGCTCGCAGGCCCGAAGCCTTAACCCCAATGACGTTTATTTTTGGGGAATTTACCAAGATTGTCATGACGGTTGTAATGCTTGGAGCAATCGTCTGGTTGTATCGCGATGTGAACTGGCTGGCGCTTATCGCTGCTTTCATCATTGCGTTGAAAAGTTATCTCATCTTACTTATTAGGCATTGATATGGCGGCTGAACTGGCGGTAGAAGGCGCGACGCACGCACCGACCTCATCCGAGTACATCATTCATCACCTCGGACATTTGTCTACGCATCATCAGGAAAAAATCATCGATTTTTCTATTATTAATATGGACACTTTGTTGTGGTCTGTATTAATGGGCGTGATTGGTTCTTTAGTGATGTTTATAGTTGCTCGTAAAGCAACATCCGGCGTTCCAGGCCGTTTCCAATTATTTGTAGAAATGATTGTTGAAATGGTGGAAGACCAATCTAAAAATATTGTTCATGGAAATCGTGCCTTTATCGCGCCACTCGCGCTGACAGTATTTGTATGGGTATTCTTAATGAATGCGCTGGACTTTTTGCCAGTCGATTTATTTTCCGGAATTTTCTCCCTGTTTGGCGTAGAAACCCATTTCCGTATTGTTCCAACCGCGGATTTAAATGGCACCTTGGGCATGGCGTTAGCGGTACTTGCTCTCATGATTTACTACAACCTGAAAATTAAGGGTGTGGGCGGCTTTATTCATGAATTGTTCTGTGCCCCATTCGGTGCCCATCCAGCATTGTGGATCGCTAATCTGGGATTGAACATTATTGAGTTCGTTGCAAAGACAGTTTCATTAGGCATGCGACTGTTCGGAAATATGTATGCCGGCGAACTTGTTTTCCTACTGATTGCCTTACTAGGCTCAACCGCAACATGGTGGGGTTTTGGTATGCATGTGATTGCTGGATCAATTTGGGCAATTTTCCATATTTTGATTGTTTTGCTGCAAGCGTTCATCTTTATGATGCTGACGCTGGTTTATATCGGTCAGGCGCACGAAGGGCACTGATCGCGTTTTCTGGTTTTGTATTGGTATTTTTGTATTTTGACTTTGACACTATCTAAGGAGTTTTCATGACTAACGTCGCTTTTGTTGCACTGGCTTGTGGATTGATCATTGGTCTGGGCGCAATTGGTGCATGTATCGGTATTGGCATCATGGGTGGTAAGTTCATCGAAGCCTCGGCTCGTCAGCCAGAGTTGATGAATGCGTTGCAAACCAAGATGTTTCTGTTAGCAGGTTTGATCGATGCTGCGTTCCTAATTGGCGTTGGTATTGCCATGATGTTCGCGTTCGCAAATCCGTTCGCTGGATAATTTTCGGTCTCTTATGGTGTCGAGCGTCGGCTCGATGTCTGACATTCTGAGAAGGAAAGTACTGTGAACTTAAACGCTACACTGTTCGCACAGTTCGTCGTTTTCTTTATTCTTGCGCTATTCACGATGAAATTCGTGTGGCCACCATTGATTAAAGTTCTGGATGAGCGTGCGAAGAAAATTTCCGATGGCTTAGAAGCCGCGGACCGGGGCCATGCCGAACTCGCATTCGCAGAGACGCGCGTGCAAGTTCAAATGGCACACGCACATGAAGAAACACAAAAACGCTTAGTGGATGCAGAGCGCCGTGCAGCTGAAATTGTTGATGAAGCTAAACGACATGCTATGGAAGAAGCTAAGGGCATCGTAGAGGCAGCACGTCATGAAGCTGCTGCGGAAGCGCTGCGTTTGCGCGATGTGTTGCGTCATGATGTTGCTTCTTTGGCTGTTAAAGGTGCTGAGCAAATTCTTAAGCGCGAGGTCAACGCGACTGCGCACGCAGACTTGCTCAACCAATTAAAAGCAGAGCTGTAATCATGGCAGAACTCGCGACAATTGCTAGACCGTATGCAGAAGCTGTATTTAGATTAGCGCAGCCAAAAAATTTGGCTGTATGGTCTGAGCTGCTAGACGAAATGGCGCAAATTGCTTCTGTTCCAGAGCTAGCAGAGCTGGCGCACAATCCGCGCGCGGATAGTGCGCAAGTTGGCGAGATTTTTTTAGCGGCACTGAAAAGTGCTGTTACCCCAGAGGTTAAAAATTTCGTAGCAGCCTTGGTAGAAAATGGCCGCTTAACTTTGATGCCTGAAATTGCTGCGCAATTTCAAACCTTAAAGAATAATTTCGAGAGCAGCGCTGACGCAGAAATCGTCAGTGCGTTTCCACTGACAGATGCGCAAGTATCTGAATTGAAAGCGGGACTTGAAAAGAAATTCGGACGCAAACTCAACACAACCATAACGGTCGATCAATCTTTGATAGGCGGTGTAAAAGTTACGGTTGGTGATGAGGTATTAGATACATCCGTGCGAGCACGTTTAGAGCATATGCACACAGTGCTCGCCGAGTAAAAAGATAGAAATTATTTAGTTATTGCGAGACCGGGCAGGCAGCGACTTCGCCAGTCTCAATCAATCAGGAGCTAACATGCAACTCAACCCGTCTGAAATCAGCGAGCTGATCAAGAGCCGGATTCAGGGTCTCGGCGCAGGTGCCGAAATTCGCAACCAAGGTACCGTTATTTCGGTGACCGATGGTATCTGCCGTATTCATGGATTGTCGGATGCGATGCAAGGCGAGATGCTTGAATTTCCAGGCAATACATTTGGTCTGGCATTGAATCTAGAGCGCGACTCGGTCGGTGCCGTTATTCTGGGTGAATACGAGCATATTTCTGAAGGCGACGTAGTTAAATGTACCGGTCGTATTCTTGAAGTACCTATCGGACCAGAACTCAAAGGTCGTGTAGTCAATGCATTGGGTCAGCCGATCGATGGCTTAGGTCCTATCAATGCAAAACTAACTGCACCGATTGAAAAAATTGCGCCAGGCGTTATTGCTCGTCAATCTGTATCGCAGCCTTTGCAAACAGGTCTGAAATCAATTGACTCTATGGTGCCGATTGGACGTGGTCAGCGTGAATTAATTATTGGTGACCGTCAAACAGGTAAGACAGCTGTCGCGATTGATACCATCATCAATCAAAAAGGTCAGGACGTTACTTGTATCTATGTAGCGATTGGTCAAAAAGCTTCTTCAATCAAAAACGTAGTACGTGCATTAGATGAGCATGGCGCCTTGGGTTACACCATCGTGGTTGCTGCTTCTGCATCTGAGTCAGCTGCGATGCAATATGTATCTGCTTACTCAGGTTGCGCAATGGGCGAATACTTCCGCGATCGCGGACAAGATGCTTTAATCATTTATGATGATTTGTCCAAGCAAGCTGTGGCGTATCGTCAAGTGTCCTTGCTCTTGCGTCGTCCACCAGGTCGTGAAGCTTTCCCTGGCGACGTGTTCTATCTCCACTCACGTTTGCTTGAGCGTGCAGCACGTGTGAATCCTGATTATGTTGAAGCATTCACCAAAGGTGAAGTTAAAGGTAAGACAGGTTCATTGACAGCATTGCCTATCATTGAAACCCAAGCAGGTGACGTTTCTGCCTTCGTTCCAACCAATGTAATTTCGATTACAGACGGTCAGATCTTCTTGGAAACCTCCTTGTTTAACGCAGGTATTCGTCCAGCGATTAACGCAGGTATTTCTGTGTCACGTGTGGGTGGTGCAGCGCAGACTAAGGTTATTAAAAACCTCTCTGGCGGTATTCGTACCGACTTAGCGCAGTATCGTGAATTAGCAGCGTTTGCTCAGTTCGCATCCGATCTCGATGAAGCAACACGTAAGCAGTTAGACCGTGGCGCACGTGTTACCGAGTTGCTGAAACAAGCGCAATACTCACCACAACCGATCTCTCTCATGGCAGTGACTTTGTTTGCAGTTAACAAAGGCTACTTAGATGATATCGAAGTGAAAGATGTATTAGGCTTTGAACACGATCTTCATCACTTCATGCAAACTAGCCATGCTGGTCTGTTGAAGAAAATTGAAGATACTAAGCAACTTGAAAAAGATGGCGAAGCAGAATTAGCTGCAGCGATCACCAACTTCAAGAAAACTTTCTGATCTTAATCGCGCGATAAGGAGTAGCTTGCATGGCTGCAGGTAAAGAGATACGCGGTAAGATCAAGAGCGTAGAAAACACGAAGAAGATCACCAAGGCAATGGAAATGGTGGCCGCTTCTAAAATGCGCAAAGCGCAGGAAAAGATGCGTGCTGCCAGACCATATAGCGAGAACATACGCGCTATCGTCTCGCATTTGGCTCAAGCTAATCCAGAGTACAAACATCCGTTCATGATTAAACATGACAACAGTAAAAAAGTTGCCATGATTATCGTTACAACGGACAAAGGTTTGTGCGGTGGCTTGAACACCAACATGCTGCGTATGGCAACGCAAAAAATGCGTGAGCTAGAAACAGCAGGCAAAAAAATTGAAGCGGTAGCGATTGGTAATAAAGGCTTAGGCTTTTTAAATCGTATCGGTGTGAAAGTCGTTTCACAAGCTACACAACTCGGTGACACACCGCATCTGGAAAATTTAATTGGACCAGTGAAGGTTGTACTCGATGCTTATGATGATGGCTTATTAGATGCAGTTTATCTTTGCTACACACGCTTCATCAATACGATGAAACAAGAGCCAGTTGTTGAGCAGCTTTTGCCATTGACTGCAGACAGAATAGAACCAGTGAGTACCCATTCTTGGGACTATCTGTATGAGCCAGATGCACAAACTGTTATTGATGAACTGATGGTGCGTTATGCAGAAGCGCTGATCTATCAATCTGTTGCTGAAAATATGGCGTCTGAACAATCAGCGCGTATGGTAGCGATGAAGGCTGCGACTGATAACGCAGGTAATGTGATTGGTGAATTAAAACTCATCTATAACAAGACCCGTCAAGCAGCAATTACTAAAGAACTTTCCGAGATCGTGGCCGGTGCGGCCGCGGTTTAATTGAACCCAATTCACATTTCTCATTGAAGGAACGAAAATGGCTGAAGGCAAAATCGTTCAGTGTATCGGCGCTGTAGTTGACGTGGAGTTTCCACGTAACGCTATGCCGAAAATTTACGACGCACTGAAAATGGCAGGCTCTGAGCTAACACTAGAAGTGCAGCAACAGCTTGGTGACGGTATTGTTCGTACCATTGCGTTGGGCACATCAGATGGCCTACGTCGCGGTATGACAATTCAAAACACCGGCAAACCTATCATGGTGCCAGTTGGTAAAGCTACTCTAGGTCGAATCATGGACGTATTGGGTCAACCAATTGATGAGCGTGGTCCAGTTGATCAAACCCATACAGCTTCTATTCATCGTAAAGCACCAGCTTATGATGAACTCTCTCCTTCGCAAGAATTACTTGAAACCGGTATCAAGGTGATTGATCTGGTTTGTCCGTTCGCTAAAGGCGGTAAAGTTGGTCTGTTCGGTGGTGCGGGTGTAGGTAAGACCGTGAACATGATGGAACTGATTAACAACATCGCTAAAGCTCACTCGGGTTTATCCGTATTTGCTGGTGTAGGCGAGCGTACTCGTGAAGGTAATGACTTCTATCATGAGATGGCTGACTCTGGCGTTGTGAATTTAGAGAAGCTTGGCGATTCAAAAGTAGCCATGGTGTATGGTCAGATGAATGAGCCACCAGGCAATCGTTTGCGTGTTGCGTTAACTGGTTTGACCATTGCTGAATCATTCCGCGATGAAGGTCGTGATGTTCTCTTCTTCGTTGATAATATT
>JAXISQ010000022.1:0-11936 GCA_034680505.1 Noviherbaspirillum sp. | reverse complement strand
GATACAGGTGGAGCTAGTATTTCAACGCGTGATGGCGCCGAAAATGCAATCACAAGTATTGATAGCGCATTAGATGAAATCAATGCTGAGCGTGCTCGTATGGGTGCAATGGTGAACCGTTTAGGTTATGCTGCAGATAACCTGACTAATATTTCACAAAATATGCAACAAGCACGTAGTCGTATTGAAGACACTGAATATGCTGCTGTCACACGCGAATTAGCGCGTACGCAGATTATTCAGCAAGCTGGTATGGCGATGTTATCGCAAGCTAATCAGCAACCTCAATCTGTTTTATCTTTATTGAAATAATCTTAGATTTATCTAAGATGCTTCGAGATAACCGCTGTCTGCCACAAGCAGGCAGCGGTTATTTTTTATTTGCGCTATTTTCACATGACACATTGCAAGCGGTGAATCTTTGCCGCAGGTTTGCCGATTTCTAGAGCAAGGCAGGAAAGTAAGCCTAAAAATCAGCTTAAATCATTGAATTTCCCAATGAAATCGCTATTTTATTCCGTTCTAATGATAGTAATGTCATAGGTATGAATTTTGCATATTCCTTCGCAAATCGAGGAGGAATAAGTATGAAGCTAAAAATATTTGTAGGATGGGACGCACGCGAAGACATCGCGTGGAAAGTATGTCGTCATTCGATACTGCGCCGCACGAATCCTAGCAAAGTGACTGTCACACCCTTAATTCAATCCGTTTTAAGGGCAGAGGGCTTATACACTCGTCCTATCGATACAAAAGCAGCGACTGAATTTAGTTTGACACGTTTTCTCACGCCTTATCTCGCAGGTGATGCAGACTATGCTATTTTTGTGGATTGCGATTTTCTGTTTTTGACAGATATTCGCGATGTACTGAAAGAAATTGATCCTTCTAAGGCAGTCTCGGTTGTCAAACATGATTATCAGCCGACCGAACAAACTAAAATGGATGGCTGCGTTCAGCATCTCTATCCGCGTAAAAACTGGTCCTCTTTTATTGTTTTTAATTGCGCTCATCCCGCAGTTAAGTTATTAACACCTGCGGTTGTTAACTCGGCAGATCCTGCTTATTTACATCGCTTTAGTTGGGTGCCGGATGCAGAGATAGGCACAATCGATAAAGGTTGGAATTATTTAGAGGGCTGGTACGCACCGTATTACGATAAATTAAAGGCAGTTCATTACACCTTAGGTGGTCCGTGGTTCGAAAATAAACAGGATTGTGATTTTGCAGACGAGTGGTTAACTGAATATGCACACATGAATGTCAAGAACATAGAAGAGCTTGAATTACCAAGACAACTCGTCTATTAATTTCGACGATACATTTTGAAGTAAAAAAAAGCTGATTCATTGAATCAGCTTTTTTTATGAGGCTTTGCCCTAATCTACCTAAAAAATAGATCAGGGCAGGGGTGGATTAAAGACTATTTTTCAAGCTATCCATATCTATAGTGGCAATGCGATTGAGTTGACTCATAATCAAATTACCTTTGTCATCACGATGCGATTTAATATAATTTGTTTCTGTGATTTCTTCTTTACGATCATCAATCACCGCAAAGCGATAACCCAGTGGCTCTAACATGCTTTGTACTTTAGCGCCGACCGCATCATCAATACATTCAAAAAATATAATAGGCTTAGATGCAGTTAACATTTTCATAGCGCCAGTTAAACATTTTGCTTCATAGCCTTCTACATCAATTTTAATAATCCCAACATGTGCATGACTATCAGGATGAATAAAATCATCTAATGCAACAACATTGATAGGAGAATTTAGACCACCTGGCTTTGCTCCAATTGCACCGCCAGTGGTTAAATAATCTAAATTAGTTGAAATAGAAAAGTTACTGGATTCACATTTGTCGCCCACACCTATCATGTATAAATGCTTAGTCGGGAAATTATTGGCTCGCGCATTTAAGCTTAGTCGTGCAAAGTTCATGAAATGCGGCTCAAAAGAAATGACGGTGCCATTTTTAGCAGCCTTATGTGCGGCGAGGGTATAAGCACCTGTATGCGCACCTACATCAATTTTCATTCCTTGGGTTTGTCCGACTAACTGGGTCCAGAGTTTTAGTGAAAATTTCTCATAGCCACCATTCCAAAAAAAGCGCATGGCAACACCATCATCACCACCACCTAAAAACATTTGGAAATCAATATCGTCTGTAACGTGGCAATTCACCCAGTTATAGAACTTTGGTAATTTCTGCAGCTCAGAAATATTAAAGCTATTCGACTTTGGAAATTCACTTCTTTTTTGATGAGCAAAATGACTCAAATGATCGATGGTTTGCATAATTTTTAATAATCAAAGTTTTAATTGAGATGCGACATCTTGCATCCATGGTTTGCGCTTAGCGCCTTTAAAATGTAAAGCGATGGGAGAATAACTGGGGGTAGCATGTTCAGGTAAGCAAGCCACTTTGCTTTCTGGAAGAAACGCGCTTGCATACTTTTTGGAGGCAACCACATTACGCATGGCTTCTTGATCGCCATACCAAAAATGAAATTTCTTATCGAGTGATTCTAGGTTTTCTTTACAGTCCTGCCAAAATTGACTAGATTTTGTAACGGTAAAGCAGGCAATAATAGGATAGACCTCACCTAATGTTTTGCCAGTGTATTCAGATAAATCCATTCCACGAAACTTCGTATTAATGGGATTGTTTCTATCGAATGTTCTTTCGCATAAGGCGACTTCACTTTCACCTAGTAATTCATCTGGATTAATTTTATCGAGTACAAGAATATCTGTATCTATATAGATAGCTGATTTTTCGATATTCAGACCTGCAAAACATTCCAGTCTGAATGTCATCAGATTATTTGTATCACCTTCAAAGCGAACTACCTCAGTTACGCCTGGAATTTTTTCTGAAGTAGAGTCAGTACATTGAATAATCTCTGCATCAGGCATGCAACGCAATATGGATTTGCATAATAATGCTGGGGCACTATCATTTCCGACATGAAGAAAAACAAATCGCATACAATTAACCTTATTAATAAATTTTACCTAACCACCAATTGCTCGTTATTAGCGTATTGAGGATCTGGATTGATATATTCTTTGATGAGATTAATCGATCTTTTGCATCCATATGCAAGGGCTTCGAAATATAGTCGCATCACATTATCTCTTTCTGCATCACTATCTTCTGCAATTTTTATTTTCCTTACTGCAGTAAATGAATCTTTTCTTACCATTTCTTGCAAAAATAATTTTCCTTGATTATCTGTATTTCTAATCATTTCTTTTAATTCACTAAGTCTTTTTTCCAAGCGATGTGCATGCTTTTTTCCTCTTTTATTAAGACTTAGCTTTTGAAAAATTTGCTCAGCTTCTTCTGCAATCAATTGAATTGATTCAATTTGATCGATTAACTCTAAAAATTTTTCTTGAATTACGGTGTGAGCAATAGGCGTGAAACCTTGCGCTGCTAAGGCCAAAGGTTCTGGACTAACACTTTTCTCTTCGGCATAAAGACTACAGGCTTCGGCAAAGGGAAGTTGCTTGGTTCCTGAGATTTTTGCGCCGCCTTCAGTTGCATTAATCACCGTATCATTTGGATGCGCAGCAATAAAATCTTCATACCATTTGCGATATGAATCAAGTTGTCGATCTACTTGTACGCGATCGCCATGGTAGCCTTCAATTTCGCGGAAACCATCGCCTTTAGTACCTTTGGCTTCATCTAAAGTTTTTGGCCATAAATAACCACTTGCATGTGAGGCACCACCTGTATAAGCGAGGTCTTGTCCAATCATAATGAGTGGAGAAGCGCCGATTAATCGCGCAAATGAAAATGCATTCGTAGCGACTGAACCGCCGGTATGTAATACACCGCGTTCGCCGACAATATGTTTGAATATTTTTTCATGTACGGGATTGCCAAAGGAAACAATCCGTTGTTGATTAATAGAGTGGACAACATCTGGATTGCAACTACTCACTGATAAAAACCAAACATCCTCTGGAGGATCGTCACCCCAAGAGCAAGGACGTCTAGGATCAATCGCAACAACAATATGCGGTTTGATACCAGCTGCTTTTAATATAGGCCAAGTTTTATCTACCGCCACAATTAAGAGCTTATCTTGATAAGCATGCAAGATAGGGAGTTGTTTATTTAATGAAGGACCAGCTGCAACAATCACTGCTGGACGATTTTTCCAGCAATCAGTAAATTGTTTAACGCCTGGAGATTCTGCTGCTGCATCTAAATTTGCTACGCTATTTTTTAAGAAATAAGCAGATAAATTCATTGATGTAGAAAACGATGAAACGCGCTGATTAATACACGCCCCTAAATGATCTATATAAGACTTTAAATAGATTTGATTAAAGCGTGTCTGTTGCGGCGTTGCTATTATTTTCCAACTTTTAAGTTTGTCGAAACCTAATTCAAGATTTGTCTTAGTGGCTGCTTTTTTACTATCGTGCTCTAGTACGAATTTTATTCGTTCATCTGACAATACAGAATCAAAGGCCCGAGAGGAAAGGGCAGTAACCAAGCAATCTAATCGAGGTTCCACAATAATGATGCGTGTTTTGTTATCGCATAAATTGAGTATTTCTTCTACCAGATAACCTAAGCCAAATCCAAAAATGACGACGACATTGATTTTTGGATCATCTAACTCTTTGCTTGCAGTTTGTTTAGCCTCACTAATAGGGTCATAAAGACTGTGTAAATAATATTCCCCTAAATTATCATGGGTTAACAGCGTTAGATGACCTTTTCTTCCTAGTTGTAGGCTGAAGTCAGTTTCAGTAAAGACTGGTAGAGACTTGGTGGTGGAGAGTAATGTTGCAGCCCGCGGATGCTTCTCTCTTAAAATACTGAGATTCGCTTCCCACAGTTTTAAATCATCTGGCTGCACAATCTTCCCCTAACCTCAAACAGTTAATTCATTAGCTGATTGACGGAAGTTAGCTAGCAAGGGAAGTAATTCATATTCCACTAAATCTGCTAAAAGCAGGGTATCGCACGCTTCCATGACATTCACGAGTTCGGTAGTGATATTTAACAAGCTACTGCCGAATTTTGAAAATGCACTTTCTCCGTTTTCATCTACTTCAATATCGCCCAGGTTATGTGCTGCGGTGGCTAATTGATGCAGCCAATCTAAACCATCTACTGAAGCAGCGAGTGCATCAAAAGCTTGATTCGGTTGTTCGCTACGTAAGATCGCAGGTTGCTTTTCTAAAATTGAAGAAGCTGTGTTAATCCACTCTTGCGCATACAAAGCCGCTTCAGCTAACTCTGCTTGTTGATTCATTAAAACTTGCGCATCATTTTTCATTTTTATATTCCTCCAATTGAGAACGATCGGTTCCCTATAAGCAAAAAGCCTGCCACTTATTACGATGTGATCCTCATAAAACTGAGTGGAGTAGCAGTGCTAGTTAAAACTTCGACACTTGCGGCAAGTGATTGCACTGAACATGGCAATTTGGCGGCATAACTTAGCCAGAAAGCGGCAAAAGCTGAACAGGATTTGCCGCATGGTGGGGGTGGTGAAAAAAGCATTGCCACTTGCGGTCATGCTTTGCCGATTTGATGCGGCAATTGCGGCAATTCTTTTCCTAAATGACGTTTAGGCATTGGTCTTGCATAACTACGCAGTGCATGCGCTTAAAAATTAGGCAGGTCATGATTAGCGCATGCAACATATATATACAGAAGTTTTTTTTTAAAAAAAGTGCTTGATTGTTTTTGCTGGCACAGCGTTTGCTTAATAGGACGTGAGCAAAACGAGTTTCATCCAGCAATTCGTTTTGAACCACCAGCACAGTTAACACAAACAGGAGCATTACTATGTCTACTCTCGCACAAGAACTCATGTCCCAGTCGGCAGCAGGTCGCTTTTTTAATACAAAGCAGATCTCTAAATTTACACCTGCTGAAATCCGCGTTGCCATTCAATCTTTGGTAGCGGAAGACCGGACTGAGTTGGCTTACGCCTTAGGCGAAGCCGGTTTAGCTCTGTATCCCGTCAATGAAGATATTCTGGTTATTACCAGTTTGTTGTCAGTCATGCGTGAAGATTGGTCTCACGCTGTAGATCTGCTGACCCAATTGATGGAAATGCAAGGCAATCAAGCTACCGTATTTACCCATGCAATGTTGATCCGCGCTTTGCGCTGTGATCTAGAACTGGCGGCTGCATTAGAAGCTGCTCGTGTTGCACTGACCCATTTCCCAGATCATCCTGAGCTCTTAACAGAATACGACGCAGTATCAGGTGCTCTTGGTTTACGCGCAGTGGAGCAATAAGAAAATGTCATTATGGCAACGGCATTGTCAGTGGCAACAAGCTGCCGGAAAACCGACAATTCTTGCCGCCCCAAGTTTGCCGGGGTTGTTTTTAGGGCAAATCAAGGCAAAACCCCTTGTTATTCAAGAACTTTTTAGCTGGCACGGGTATTGCTTAGGTTATAAACAAAAGGGATTTTCCCTACAGAATCGTAGTACCCGTACAGAATCCGGAAGGAGAAACTGAGTATGTCAGTCATCAACACAAACGTTAAAGCGCTCTTTAGTCAGGCGGCCATGAAAGGCACCGATCGAGCCTTGTCAACAGCGATGAACCAGTTGTCAACTGGTAAGCGTGTTAACTCGGCAAAGGACGATGCAGCCGGTATGGCAATCGCGACTCGCATGACGCAACAGATTCGCTCATTAAATATGGCGATTCGAAATGCTGGCGATGCAACTTCGCTGATACAGACTGCCGAAGGTGGCACCGTCGCTATCAACGACATGATGCAGCGTATGCGCGAACTTGCTATTCAAGCGATCACGGACACGAATTCAAGTGATCAAAGAGATTATCTTGATCTGGAATTCCAACAGCTCAAGCAAGAGATAAACCGCACATCGAAAATGGTCGAATGGAATGGTTTTTCCATCCTTGACGGCAGTGTCGGTCAGCGAGTTGGCGAGAGACCAGTATATAAAATTACCTCATCGGGTGAATATCACGATACGGTGGATGATGGAAGCGGTAATCCCGTCGTCGATAATCTTGAGACTGGTGACTTGATCATTAATGGCATCACGATTAATCCATCGTTTGCTAAAGATGATACGGTGTCGCCAAGAACCAATGCAGGTGGTTCAGCGATCGCGATTTCAGCTGCTATCAATCGTCTCACTAAGGAAACGGGTGTAGTAGCCGTACCGAACGATAACGTGATGAATGGTGTGCCTGTAGTTAAAGATCCGACACCAGGTGGATCAACAGGTTTCGCAGTGATTAATGGTTGGAAAACGCCAGATGTCACCTCCGTAAAAGACAACGTTCGTGAATCACGTGCTGCGATGGTGGCTGCGATTAATGAAATTAGCGCAAAAACTGGCGTCAAAGCGATTGACACCAATGATGATACTCGCGGTATCACATTAGAAGCCATTGATGGTCGTAACATAGAAGTACAACTCTTTGGCGATCATACGAATGCAAGTGGTGAAAGCTACTTCGGTTTACGTGGTGGTGTACAGGTAAGTACCTATTCACTAGAAGCCAAAGTTGAAGCTGAAGTGAAGCTCACCAGTCAGTTAGGAAAAGACATCACTCGTGCACGTTTGCCTGTAGGTGACTACACGCAAAACGTAGCGAAAATGATGACGACATCACGTCCAATCGCTAACAGTGCTGCTGAAATCATTCCAATGAATGAGGGTGATCTACGTATCAATGGAACACCAATTCCAGCATCAGCTTCAGTGGATGATCCTTACTCACATTATTCAACCACCAGTACACCAAGTGCTAGTGCGATTGCGATTGCCGCAGCGATTAATTCAAAATCTGCTGAAACCGGTGTCAATGCAAAAGCAATAGGACCTGTTATTCAAGGTGCAGGTGATTCGACTAGTGATCCAACCTCATTGACGAGCGAACCTGTTAGTTCAATCATCTATGTGAATGGTCAAAGCATCACGATTAATTATGGCGATAAAGCAGTCACACCGATTGTGGAACCTAGTTATCAGCTAGATTTTTCTGATACTAAAATTCCATTAGAGGTAAGTGCACCGGATAGTTATGCTGCACCTGGCGACCGTGTGAAGTTTTTGAAAGATGCGTTGAATCGTGTTTTATCTGATTCCAATGTTGATGTAACTATGACGACAGGTAATCGTCTAAGCTTTACAACTTCAGATGGACGTAATTTGTCCGTGGGCGTTGTGTCAGACGGTACAGCAGATTTAACCGATCCGAATGAATTAGGTTTGGATGGTATCTCGGTTGTTACTTTGACTGGGGTAGAAGCGACGGATCAAGACTTATTAGACGGTATTGCAACTGCATATGGTCGCGTCGAATTAGCTGCGCAAAGTCCACATTTTAATGACCCAGAGTTGTTTGGTTCTAGCCCAGTGCTCGAGCCTATATCAGGTGGTCCTGGTCATCCTCCTCACGATCGTTTCACAATCGAAACGGGCGCCAGTGGTGTAACAGGTAACTTTGAAGGTCTAGGCTTTACACCAGGTACATTTGGTGGAGAAGTGACTGATGCTGATAGCAAGATGCAGCCTCCGAAGACAGGTCGTCTGTTCTTCCAGGTGGGATCAAGTGCCAATCAGACAATCACGATCGACCTTGCTGACTTTGGTAAGAACGGTCCGATCACAAGCAGAATTACTTCTGACGTCGATGACAAAGTAAAGACTATTCGTATCAATACCCCTGAGGGAGCGAACTCTGTTCTGGACGCACTCGATGAGGCAATGGATAAAGTTAATGCAACCCGCGCAACGATGGGTGCAGTGATGAATCGTCTGACCTACGTTACTGATACTTTGACTAGTGTGTCGATTAATTCGAGTGCTTCACGTAGTCAGATTGAAGATGCTGATTATGCTTCTGCAAGTACTGAGTTAGCAAAAACGCAGATCATGCAGCAGGCCGCTACAGCAGTATTAGCGCAGGCAAACATGAGTCAGCAAACCGTGTTGAAGCTGTTACAGGGTTAAACCTAAGCTAGTGGAAAAATAATTAGCGCAAAGTTTAACTCCGTAACGCTCACCACGAATGAAAGCGTGAAAAAACTATGACAGAATATGCCTTAGGTTGTTCTTCATGGGAGGTCACGATGAATGAAAAGGATAATCGTCGTCGTTCATTGATACGGTTGGTACGTGTTGTCTTGATAATTGCTGTTCTGTTTTTAGGTTTGATCGGGTTACATCCCGAGCGTTATTTGCCGCCAGACATGAGCTTTGCAGATTTCTTGCAAGGGTTGTTGGGATCCGCCATATTGGCAGGTGTCCTTGCTGCTGCCGTGTACCGTGCTTGGCATGATGCAAAAAACAAGCGGAATAAAAAATGAATTCTATAAACCAGACTGATAACAACGGTGCGCCAAATTGTTGGCAGTGCCGTTATTTTGCTGTCAGCTGGGATCCTAACTTTCCATACTCTTGCAAGCTAATGGGGTTTAAAAGTCGTATTGCTCCAGCTTTGGAAGTTTTGCGCGCCGATGGGCAGCGCTGCCAAGGCTTTATTGCTAAATCCCTCCCTCCAGTGACTGCTCAGTCGAAAGAGCGTAGTACCATCGCATGATGCGCCGGTATCCTTTATTTTTCTTCGTGCTTCCTTTGTTATTGCTAACAGCAACTGCTCATGCAGATGTAGCTGTTGCAATGAAAGCGATAGAGCGCGGTCATTATTCAACTGCACAGCGCGCTTTGCGACAATCCGCTGAAAGCGGTGATGTTTTAGCGCAAAATAATTTAGCTTACTTGTATGAACATGGATTGGGAGTCAATCAAAGTCATAGTGACGCTTTGCTTTGGTACACCCGCGCAGCCGAAGGTGGCTTGGCGCAAGCGCAATATAATTTAGCTACCTTGTATCACTACGGCAGAGGCATTTTAAAAAATCAAGCCATGGCTTTACATTGGTATGGCGCCGCTGCGAATGCTGGTTCACCTGAGGCCCAATACATGATGGGTGAATACAAGCGCGAAGGATGGGCTGGTAAAAAAGATGCTGCGGTCGCTTTGTCTTGGTATTTAAAAGCTGCCAAAAAAGGCAATGCGGCAGCACAATTAATGGCGAGCTCTCTTTATTTGTCGGGCGAGGGCTGGCGTAAAGAACCACAAAAAGCAGCAGTCTGGGCTGAACTTGCTCGGGTGAATGGTGAGCGTCAGGCGCATCTGGTATTGGCCCAAGCTGGTAAGAAAATCCCTGCAAAAGACTTAGAAGAAGCCTTATTTTTAGCGGGAAATTGCTTAAATAGCGGTTATAAATCCTGTCCTGAATAAAACGGCAGCCTTAAAATTAACTTTTTGACATTAAAAAACTGCTCTAGCTGTCAAAATTTCGTCTTGCTGATCTCGCTAAGCCCTGTCGGTTAGTCGGTCACCCCCGTCAAAACCCGCATAAAACCTCATCTTTCTTGCTGGCACGAGCCTTGCTCTAATGGAATTGTTCATTGGAATAAAGGCATCCAAAGTGACCGCTATAACAGACATCTCGCATCCAGCATTATGGTTGGATCCACAAAGTGCAGTAGGCACACAAGAACGTGAGCAACTCGCGGAAGCGGGCTTGCAACTTCTACCTGTTGCTACGCTAAACGATCTCAAGCAAGGCTTGGCGAAAGCCAGACTTGTCGTCATCCGCTTAATGGATGATGTCGGCTTGCTAGAAGAGGTCAAAAAACTGACACAGGCTTTTGGTCATGCTGTTCCAGTCTTGTGCCGAGTAGAGCGCAATCATTTAGAACTAGGCATAGAAGCCATGCGACGTGGTGCATATCACGTACTTGCAGCCGATGATTGGTCGCCAGAATGTTGGCGTAATGCGTTATCACTAGCGCCGACTAAATCGACTTTGGCCAGTAAGAGTTCACGTACCTTTATTTTTGTCGACCCAGTCAGTCAGCATTTATTAGAACTGGCTAAGCGCGTCGCGTTAACACAAGTTTCTGCATTGGTGGTTGGTCCAACTGGAGCTGGTAAAGAAGTATTAGCACGTGTGTTGCATGATGCATCACCACGTTGTGATGGTCCTTTCGTGGCAATGAATTGTGCTGCATTGCCTGAAAATTTGATCGAAGATTTATTGTTTGGTCATGAGAAGGGCGCATTCACTGGTGCATTGAAAGAGCATCGTGGTTTATTTGAACAAGCGAACGGTGGCACCATCTTCTTAGATGAGATTGCTGAAATGCCTTATCACTTGCAGACAAAATTATTACGTGTACTGCAAGAACGTAAAATTACACGCTTAGGTGCAACCGCACCTATCGATTTAGATATCAGACTCGTTGCAGCAACGAATAAAGATTTACGCGAAGCGATAGAAAATCGTGAATTCCGTGAAGATTTATATTTCCGTATCAGTGCATTCAAATTAAGAGTTGCACCTTTACGCGAACGTCCAGGCGATATCTTGCCTTTAGTTGCACAGTTTCTCGCAACCTACGGACCTCCTGATCGCACCATGCAATTGACTTCAGAAGCAATGGAATTGCTCATGCAATATCCGTGGCCTGGCAATGTGCGTGAATTAGAAAATGTTGTACAGCGTGCATTAGTACTCGCTTCAGGAGACATGATTACTGAATCTGATCTCATGTTTGATGACGTTACAGCACGTACAGAAATGGTTGAAGCGATAGAAAACAGACCGCTCATCGCAGCGCATATGCCTTTCATGCTGAACAAAGAAAATATCGATCAAATTGATTTATCTAGTGCAGTAAAGAGTAGTGAATATCAAGCCATCATGGCGGCGATTGATACGACAAGTAGTCGTATAGAAGCGGCTAAAAAACTAGGTATTAGTCCTCGTTCATTGCGTTACAAGATGGCGCAGTTCCGTGAACGCGGTATGACACAAATGGCAGCTCGATAAATCGGGGAGCATGAATCATGATAGACAGAGTGACCACACAGACGAATATTG
>JAXISQ010000021.1:0-11994 GCA_034680505.1 Noviherbaspirillum sp. | reverse complement strand
GGTCGGTATTTTTGGCGACAGCTTTATCACTGATTGCGAGTATTTTTGGTGGACTTATAGGAGCAACCACAGCGACTAGAATTACTTGGGAAGATAACAGTGCAATTGTTAAGTCTGCGTTCTAATGTAAGTTCGTAACTTATTTTTTATCAATTCATAAAAGCTGCCAGTGTCTTGCAATGGCAGCTTTTATAGTTTGATTCACGATAAATTGTTGAGAGTTTTGCACTGAGAGTGCGTGGTACTCACATCATGCTATTTAATTATTTAATCTTAGGCACAATTTTTATAGTAGATTTAACAGCGGTTATTCTGCCAGTTCTTGAGGGTGCAAATAATTCTACTACGGCTAAAGACTACGTAATAAAAAACAAAAAATTACTAAGCAATGCTGTGTATCGCTTTATGCAAAGTGATTTGCCATTATGCTCAAAACGCTATCAAAAAATTAGCGACTTTGTATGCGCCTCAAAAAACTGCACTACCTTTGATCAAAATGAAGAAAACTTCATCTTAGATCATTCAATAGAAAATGACTTACAAGATCTCTGTGTAATTGATTCGAATCTTAGAAAAACTTCCTAGATCCATATTTGCTTATTTACTCAATCTATTGCTGATAGCTCGTACTAGGAATTTCACTATGTGTTGGTGTTCTGGATTATTAAGTATCGTTGTGCTGATTTTAAAAATACGATTCAATGATTTTTTTACAGATAAAAAATAATGGGATTGTTTGGCTAGTACATCACTTATGCCTTGTGATTTTATCGTTTGTGTTGCTAGATAAATGCAGCATCCTGCTACAGCAGTTGTGAGTAATAGATGATTATCTATCCATTGGAATGTCATACTTTTAGGGAAGTTAGGTATGCCACATTGTGATCCTAAGCTCTTAAATAATTTATTTTTCCCTGTACCCTCTGCCATTGTTTTTTCATAAGAAGTACGGCTCGATCTAATTTTCTTTAGTAAATCAAGGCGTTCTTGTTCTAATGATGCGCTCATAAAGCTTGCCTTACGATGGCAGCATCTTGTTTCATTTCCTGACTTAATGCATGTAATCCTGTAATTTTTAATGCATGTCGCTTTGCTATGTTGATACTAATTACTGCACCTAAGGTGTAAAGCAAAACAGCACTCCACGCTGCGAGTATGCGATGTGGGGTATCCCAAAAGCTAGTAAGAATCGCCACCCCAAAAAATAATAATATAAAAAATAAAAAAAGTGCAGCAGCAGAATACGACAAAGCTTGCATGAATATTTCGCGTCCTTGCAGCTGCAACTCAATGCGAGCTAATGATAGATAGTCGCTTAGCCTATCAATCACCATGACTGAAATCTGTTTAGATCGATAGAGAGATGACAGCATGGGTTTATCCTTTAGTTAAGTGATGGTCTATATGGTTTAACCTCGACGTAGTAGTGCGCCTAATGCAAGACCAATAACTGCAGCTAGCAAGACTGATTGCACAGGACGTTTTTGTACATAATCTGCAGCATGTTCTACACCTTCGTGAACTTGCTGACCTGTTTCGCTAGCAAAATCCTTCATTGCTGATTTAGCGCTATTGAAACGAGAAATAATTTTTTCACGAGCTTCTCTAGTTTCCTTCTCAGTGATGGATGACGTGCGTGTCATCAATGCATCTAGATCACTTTTAATGTTCGACAATTCATCGCGTAAACGAAATCCTCCCTTTTGATGTTTAAGATGCTCATACTCAGCACCTGCATTGTTATTTTCAGAAATACTAGATTGAGTTTGTCCCATGTCTGGCTCCTAGAAGTGTGGTCGTCAAAAATGATGATCCCGACTTATTTGACTATGCAAAATGCAGATGATTCAGTCAGCGTTAGGGCAAAAGTTTGAGCCTAGCCAATCTTTATCAGAATGCATGGCCTTACCATCATGGCTCGTGATGAGTGACTGCAGCAGTGTCAGAGAGAGTTGCGCGTGCTAACATTGATTATTCATATTATTTGCCAAGTTAATAATTATATAAATGTTATTTTTAAAGGGGAGACCAAATTGAAGACTAAGTTCAAAATCCTGTCATTAGCAGTGGCGTCGGCTTTTTATGCAGGACATGCATCAACTGTTCATGCACAAATCACCAATGACACCGTGAAAATTGGATTTATCACCGATATGTCAGGGGTTTATGCTGATGTGGATGGTCCTGCTGGCGCTGAAGCTATCAAGATGGCGATCGCAGATTTCGGCGGCACCTTAAATGGTAAAAAAATTGAATTCATATCAGCTGATCATCAAAACAAGGCAGATATCGCATCGAGTAAAGCACGTGAGTGGTTTGATCAGCAAGGCGTGGATATGATTATTGGTGGATCTAATTCTGCGACCAATCTCGCGATGGCAAAAGTAGCAGCAGAAAAGAAAAAGCCATTTATTTCAGTCGGTGCAGGAACAGCTAGACTCACCAATGAAGAATGTACGCCTTACACGATTCACTATGCTTACGACACTGTCGCTTTGGCGCGTGGTACTAGTGGTGCATTGGTTAAGCAGGGCAATAAAGACTGGTTCTTTTTAACTGCTGACTATGTGTTTGGTATGTCGTTAGAAAAAGATGCAACTGAAGTGATTAAAGCTAATGGCGGACGCGTAATGGGTTCGGTAAGACATCCTCTGGCAGCTTCTGATTTTTCTTCTTTCTTACTACAAGCGCAAAACTCTAAAGCACAAGTTTTGGGTTTGGCGAATGCTGGTGGTGATACCGTTAATTCAATTAAGGCAGCGAGTGAATTTGGTATTAATAAAAAAATGAAATTAGCGGGCATGCTGATGTTTGTGAATGATGTACATTCACTCACACTCGAATTAACCCAAGGTATGTATCTCACCGATGGTTGGTATTGGGATGCCAATGCTGAGACACGCGCGTGGTCTAAGAAATTCATGGCTAAAGCGAAGAAAGCCCCTTCCATGCTGCATGCAGGTGATTATTCAGCCGCTACGTTTTATCTCAATGCAGTTAAAGCGGCGGGAACAGATGATGGCGATAAAGTCATGGCTAAAATGAAAGCCACCAAGGTAAACGACTTTTTTGCTAAAAATGGTGTAGTTAGACCTGATGGTCGCATGGTGCATGACATGTATCTCATGCAAGTGAAGACGCCTGCTGAATCTAAATATGAATGGGATTACTATAAATTAGTACAAACTATTCCTGGCGATCAAGCTTATATGACCAAAGCAGAAACAAAATGTGAGCTATGGAAGTAAAAAAGTGGCCCCTTTTTCTGCTGCTTAATTAAGCAGCAGCTACAAAATAAAAACCCCCACCTTACTTAAGCTGGGGGTTTTTATTTGTCTGGGGAAATTTTCTTCGTGATATTTAATTTTATTTAGTTTCTTCAAGGCAATCAAAGTCTACAAACTCTCTGAGACATTTCGCGCTCAAGTCCATTTTCTCTTTTATTTACGCCGTTTTCAGCAGAGATTGCTTTTAGAAAGCATAACTTAGGATTATTTTGTTTCTCTGTGGCAAGTTGATATTTGCCGGCAATCTTTCATAATAGCAACCTCTAAAACCGATAATAGAACATCTGTTCGGAAACTCATTTCCGGCAGATCGATGAAATATGAACGATGCGACCGACCAGACATTATTAAGTCACTTGCGACAAGACAGGCTGCTGATGGTCGTTTGGATCATTGCATGCTTAATCATAGTGACTGCTTTATTCGGCATAACTTTTATAAAAATTAATGCAGATAGAGCGCAGCAGTTAAGCTCTGTAGAAAAGCAAACGCAGGCGCGAGCTGCATCTTATGTTGAGCAAGTTAGACAAACTGTGAGTCAGATTGATCAATTCTCTCGTGTGATTAAATATCAATGGGAAAGAAAAGCAGACGTATTAGATTTAGAAGAGCAGTATAAAAAAGGTATTTACCAAACTACTTTTTTTCCAGTGGTGATTAGCGCACAAGGTGCAGTTGTTGTAGGTAATCGTGTTTTGAAAAAAGGTCATTACATGGGTGACTTGGATTTTTTCATTGCAGCTCAAAAAAGTAATTCTGATGATTTATTGATTTGCCCTGGAGTCGGACGTGGTTTACTGGAAGGTAGTCCAGTCATTCGTTTCGCTAGACGTATTGTAAATGCTAAAGGCGAATTCGACGGCGTTGTGCTGATTGCAATTGAAGCTTCTTTGATGGCGACTTTTCATGATGCATCTTCAATTGGCGAAGGCGATTTCATTTCGGTACGTTTAGATAATGGTCCTGTTTTATCAAGTAAAAATGGAATGGGCGATTTAAGCATGAGTTTTTATAATGTTGCTCCACGTTTTACTGAATCCAAAGGTGTGATGATAGAAGTTGGTAATAGGTTTATTGATTATGAAGACCGTATCATTGCTTGGCAAAAAATTCCTGAATATTCATTAATCACCATTGCGGCTATTAGCAAAAAAAACGCATTGCAAACTTATGAAGCGGTAGAAAAAACTTATATTTTGATTGCAGCCATTGCGGGTTTTTTGGTGATTGTTTTTGGGTTTATAACTTGGGTGATACGTAGCCGTAGTGTCACACGCCGTCGAGATCAAGCCAGGGTTCGAGAAACATTCAGGCTTGCAGTGGATAGTGCGCGCGAAGCTTTTTTTATGGTGAGGCCTAGCTATGATATTGCGGGTGAATTAAATTCTTTAATTATTGAAGATTGCAATGAGCGTGCTGCAGAAATTTTAGGTATGTCGCGAACTCTTTTATTGGGCGCAAATTTTAATGATATTTACCCATCAAATATCGCTAAAAAATTACAACTTTTTTTTGAGCGTGCTTTAAATGAAGGATTCGCTGAAGAAGAATTTCAAGTTTTGCCAGGTAGAGTGCATGCATCAGGTTGGTTTTTGAGAAGAGCAGTGAGCTCAGGTAAGGATATCGCTATCACGCTACGTGATATTACGGAATCCAAGCAGCAAGCTGAGTTATTAGAGAATATGGCGCGTACTGACGCATTGACTGGATTGCCGAATCGATATTGGTTAAATGATTATCTTCCTTCAGCAATTCAACGATCAAAGTTAATCCAAAAACCACTAGCTTTGTTTTATTTGGATTTAGATAATTTTAAGGATGTGAATGATTCTCTGGGACATAAAGCAGGCGATGATATTTTATGTACTGTTGCAGAAGCATTGCGTTCAGTTTTAGGTAAAGAAGATCAAGTAGCGCGCTTAGGTGGTGATGAATTTATCATCATCGTTGAGTTTCTTGATGACGCTAAACAGATAGAAAATTATGCGATAAAAATTGGACATGCAATTCGAAATATAAAAACTAATTTGCCTAAAAAGATATTCGCCATGGATGTTTCAATAGGCGTTGCCATTTATCCTGATCACGGACAAGAGATGGATAGCTTAATACAATCTGCTGATATTGCAATGTATGTTGCTAAGTCCACTAAAAAAGGATCGTATAAAATTTATGAAGAATTATTCGGGCAGAATATACGAGAGCGCGCGAATGCGGAATATGAATTGCGACAAGCGATAGAGTTAGATCAGTTGGTTGTGTTCTATCAGCCACGGGTTGATGCAATCACAGGAAAATTCTGCGGTATGGAAGCGTTGGTGCGTTGGCAGCATCCTGAGCAAGGATTGTTATCGCCGAATTTTTTTATTCATGTTGCTGAACGCTCTGGTTTAATTATTCAGCTTGGTGAAGTCGTCATAGAAAAAACCTGTAAACAAATCGCAAAATGGCGAGAAGATGGTTGGAATACGCATTCGGTTTCAGTGAATGTTTCTGCGCTACAGCTTAAAGATAAAAATCTAAGGCATTTTTTAGTCAATTGTATGCAGCGTCATGGACTCACACCTTGTATGCTTTCTATAGAATTAACTGAATCGACCATGTTGGATGAAGAAGGTGTCGCTTCTAGTGAATTAAAGCGTTTACGTGAATTAGGATTCCATTTATTGATCGATGATTTTGGTACAGGTCAGTCATCCTTATCTAAGCTGCAAAGTTTAGATATTGATTTAATAAAAATCGATCAATCATTCGTAGTCAAGTTAGATCAAGACGTACAAAGCAAGGCATTGTGTAGCGCGGTCGTATCTATAGGTCGTGCACTCAACATTAAAGTCGTAGCAGAAGGTGTAGAAACACCAGAGCAGCTTCGTATATTGCAGCAGATAGGTTGCGATGAAGTGCAGGGTTACCTCATTTCTAAGCCCGTTCCGGCCCATCAAATACCCCAAATCATGGAAAGAGCCAACTTTTTTGAACCGACAGCAGTTATTGCCTGAGTACGCCTATAAATCCGCGCGGTGCCTTGCTAGCACTGTATAAGTACATTACTTAACAAAGAGCTGATTTAGGGGAGTATGCCTGCGTTACAAGGCTAAAAGGTGGGGTGACCGATGGGGTTCGAACCCACGACAACAGGAATCACAATCCTGGACTCTACCAACTGAGCTACGGCCACCACTGAAGAGAATTTTCATTTTGGCAGAAACCAAAACAATCCGAGATTATACAAAAGTTCGAGAGATAGTGGCAAATTGCTTCATGTACCGCCACTGATGCAGTATTTCAGGCGGCTGCCACGCTGACTTCGCTTACTTCTGGGGCTAAACCTAACAATACTTTAAACGCTGATCTGAGCGATGAGTGACTGCCGGTTGTAAAGGCGGTCAGCTGTGCAAGTTCTGTTGCTGTAGATTGAAGGAGAAGTGATTGCTCAAGCAATCTTTGTAAATGCCTTGCTACGGCATCTCCCGTATCAATGATATTAACTTCTTTATGCAAACTCTTGGTAACTGCCTGTATTTGTTCTAAGACAAAGGGGTAATGCGTACACCCCAAAACTAGCGTATCAGCGCCTTGTGTGATTAGTGGTTCTACATAACGACGTACCAAACTCACAGTTTGAATCGAACTGAGTTCACCTTTTTCAATTTGATCCGCTAAGCCTACACACGCTTGTTGAAGAAAACGCACTTCACCTGAGGCTGTGTGTTGTTCATGTAGAGCTTGAAACTTATCACTCGCAAGCGTGCGTTCCGTTGCCAATACACCGACGATATTCGATTTTGTTTGCAGCGCAGCCGGTTTTAAGCCTGGTTCAACACCCACAACGATGAGTGATGGATATTTTGCTCGCAAGGCTGCAATTGCAGCAGCAGTTGCAGTATTGCAGGCCACCACGATTGCTTTGCATTGTTGATGTAATAAGAAATCCGCTATGGATAAGGCACGTTCAACAATAACGGCTTCTGGTTTTTCACCATAAGGAGCAAAACCTGAATCCGCAAAATACATTAATGCTTCATGAGGTAACAGCGCATGAATATGTCGCAGTATCGATAAGCCACCTACACCCGAATCAAAAATACCAATCGGTGAGCTTGCATCATATTCAGATTGCATCAGATGCATAACAGTCTTAGATGGTTTTCACCGGTATCTTGCTAACACTAGAGGCGATGCGTGCTTTCCATTCTTCTGGGCCGGTGTTGTGCACTGAAACACCGTTTGAATCAACAGCAACGGTGACTGGCATATCGGTGACATCGAATTCATAAATCGCTTCCATACCTAGGTCAGCAAAGCCTACAACTTTTGCACTCTTAATCGCTTTCGATACTAAATAAGCTGCGCCACCTACTGCCATTAAATAAGCAGAGCGATGATTTTTAATCGACTCAATCGCAATTGGTCCACGTTCAGCTTTACCGACCATGGCGATTAAACCGGTTTTCTCTAACATCATGTCTGTGAATTTATCCATACGTGTTGCAGTTGTTGGACCTGCGGGGCCAACCACTTCATCACGAACTGGATCAACAGGGCCTACGTAATAAATCACACGGTTTGTAAAATCGACTGGCAAGCTTTCACCTTTTGCGAGCATGTCTTGTATGCGCTTATGTGCTGCATCACGACCTGTGAGCATCTTGCCATTTAAGAGTAAGGTTTGACCTGGCTTCCAAGATGCGACTTCTTCACGTGTCAGATGATTTAAATCGATACGTTTTGATTTTTCCGTATCAGGCATCCAACGAACATCTGGCCAATCAGATAAAGCAGGTGGATCGATATAAGCAGGACCCGATCCATCTAAAACAAAATGTGCGTGACGAGTTGCTGCGCAATTTGGAATCATGGCTACCGGTTTAGAAGCAGCATGCGTGGGATGCATATTGATCTTTACATCTAATACCGTAGTCAAGCCACCTAAACCTTGTGCACCTATGCCTAGTGCATTCACCTTTTGATAGAGCTCGATACGTAGTTCTTCAGTTTTATTTTGTGGACCGCGAGCGATCAATTCAGTCATGTCGATATCTTCCATCAATGACTGTTTTGCCATCAGCATAGCGCGCTCTGCAGTACCACCTATGCCTATACCTAACATACCTGGTGGGCACCAACCTGCACCCATAGTAGGAACTGTTTTTAAAACCCAATCAACCACAGAGTCAGAAGGATTGAGCATGATGAATTTTGATTTATTTTCAGAGCCACCACCTTTAGCTGCGACTTGTATATCGACAGTATTACCAGGAACCAGTTCCATGTGTACGACTGCAGGTGTGTTGTCCTTGGTATTTTTTCTTTCAAATAGTGGGTCAGCAACAATTGATGCACGCAATTTATTATCGGGATCATTGTAAGCTTGACGAACGCCTTCATTAATGGCGTCTGTAATCGAACCACTAAAACCTTCAAAGCGTACATCCATACCAATTTTTAAAAACACATTCACGATACCTGTGTCCTGACAAATTGGACGCTTACCTTCAGCGCACATACGCGAGTTAGTAAGTATTTGTGCGATCGCATCTTTAGCCGCAGGGCTTTGTTCTAACTCATAAGCACGTGCAAGATGACGTATGTAATCCAGTGGATGGTAATAACTGATGTATTGAAGTGCGGCTGCGATTGATTCGATTAAATCGTTTTGTTTAATAATAGTCATGGAAT
Organism: Noviherbaspirillum sp.; assembly: GCA_034680505.1. GTDB lineage: Bacteria > Pseudomonadota > Gammaproteobacteria > Burkholderiales > Burkholderiaceae_D > Pernthalerella. The sequence goes on along the minus strand of JAXISQ010000021.1, from coordinate 3,028 downwards.
GAAAGTGATTGCAGTAATCAAAAAAAGAAGCGAAAAAAATTACTTACTATGCTGTGTACTTGCCACAATTTTTTCTGTGTAAGCGATAGCAAGTGCAGAGATCAGAAAAACCATATGAATGCCACTTTGTGCTATGAGTGTTTTTGTGTCATAAGCATGTGCATTGATAAATGTTTTGAGTAAGTGAATTGAAGAGATGCCTATGATGGCAGTGCCTAGTTTTACTTTAAGTACTGAGGCATTCACATGTGATAACCATTCTGGTTGATCTGGGTGCTGTTCGAGATGCATACGTGAAATGAAGGTTTCATAGCCACCTACAATCACCATAATCAATAGATTGGAAATCATCACAACATCAATCAAACCTAAGACGACAAGAATAATAATCGTCTCAGTGAGTTTTTCAGGTGCATCCATGCCAGGCACGGCAACGGAATTTAAAATGTGATGCAGAGCGTTGCTGTTACCAAAAGCTGCAGCAATCAGCTCACTGAGCTCAATCCAGAAATGAATAACAAAAATAATTTGCGCTAGGATCAGACCTAGATACAGTGGCAACTGCAGCCAGCGTGCCATGAATATGAAATTTGCAAGGGCAGATATTTTTTTGGGCTTGTTAACTTGAGAAGTTTCTTTGTCCATGATGTCAGTCTGGCTTTGTAGCGTTAAAAAATGCAAAATACATTTTACACGCGGGGTAAGGGGAAATAAGCATTCGCGGGCGAAATGTTATCAGATTAACACTTTGTGTAAGCCCTGAGTAAGTGTAAGCGCCTATCTTAAGCAGCAATAAATAAATATAACGTAGGAGACAATATGTCAGAGATCGAATCCCTGATGCATGAGCATCGCATTTTTACGCCACCGGCAGATTTCTCTAAAACAGCTGCTATACCCAGCATGGAAGCCTACAACGCTTTGTGTGCGGAGGCTGAGCGCGACTACGGTGGCTTCTGGGGTAGATTGGCACGAGAAAATCTAGATTGGCATAAACCCTTCACCAAGACGCTAGACGAATCCCAAGCGCCATTTTATAAATGGTTTGAAGATGGTCAGCTCAATGTTTCCTACAACTGCTTAGATCGTAATCTCACCAATGGTAATGCAGAGAAGATCGCGATTATTTTTGAAGCAGATGATGGTGCAGTTACAAAACTCACTTATCGTGAGTTACACCAAAAAGTTTGTAAGCTTGCGAACGGTCTTAAATCATTAGGCATTAAAAAAGGTGATCGCGTCGTCATTTACATGCCTATGACCATAGAAGGCGTAGTAGCGATGCAAGCCTGTGCACGGATTGGTGCAACACACTCAGTTGTGTTCGGCGGCTTTTCAGCAAAATCATTACAAGAACGTATCATCGATGCAGGTGCGGTTGCGTTAATCACAGCTGATGAACAAATGCGTGGTGGTAAACAATTACCGTTAAAAGCGATTGCTGATGAAGCACTGGCTTTAGGTGGTTGTGATGCAGTGAAGAACGTCATCGTTTATCAGCGTACCAAAGGCAACATCAATTTTGTAGCAGGGCGTGATCTCTGGTTACATGAATTAATGGATAAACAAGCCGATGTGTGTGAACCAGAATGGGTGAGTGCTGAACATCCTTTATTCATTCTCTATACATCCGGATCAACTGGCACACCTAAAGGTGTACAACATTCATCAGGTGGCTATTTGTTGTGGGCTGCATTAACGATGAAGTGGACCTTTGATATCAAACCGACTGATGTGTTCTGGTGTACAGCGGATATAGGTTGGGTAACTGGTCATACTTACATCGCATACGGTCCACTCGCAGTCGGTGCAACACAAATCGTGTTTGAAGGTGTGCCCACCTTTCCGAATGCAGGTCGTTTCTGGGACATGATTGCACGTCACAAGACGTCGATTTTTTATACAGCACCCACAGCCATTCGTTCATTGATTAAAGCTGCTGATGCAGATGAAAAAATTCATCCATCAAAATATGATTTATCTTCATTGCGTCTTTTAGGATCAGTTGGTGAGCCTATTAATCCAGAAGCATGGATGTGGTATTACAAAAATATCGGACGTGAAAAATGTCCTATCGTTGACACCTTCTGGCAAACAGAAACTGGTGGACACATGATTACACCACTGCCAGGTGCAACACCACTCGTACCAGGTTCTTGTACATTGCCACTACCAGGCATCATGACTGCGATTGTGGATGAAGCAGGACATGACATGCCAAATGGTCATGGTGGTATTTTGGTAGTGAAGCGTCCATGGCCTTCCATGATTCGTACTATCTGGAATGACCCAGAACGCTTTAAGAAGAGCTACTTCCCTGAAGAATTGGGTGGCACGCTTTATCTAGCGGGTGATGGAGCGATACGTAATAAAGATAATGCTTACTTCACCATCACAGGTCGTATTGATGATGTCTTGAATGTATCTGGACATCGCATGGGCACCATGGAAATTGAATCAGCCTTAGTTGCTAATCCTATCGTTGCAGAAGCAGCCGTTGTAGGTAAACCAGATACAACAACAGGTGAATCAATTTGTGCGTTCGTTGTTTTAAAACGTGCGCGACCAACAGGCGATGAGGCAAAACAAATCGCAAAAGAATTGCGTGATTGGGTAGGTAAAGAAATTGGACCTATCGCTAAGCCTAAAGAAATTCGCTTTGGTGATAATTTACCTAAAACACGTTCTGGAAAAATCATGCGTAGATTGCTACGTGTATTAGCCAAAGGCGAAGAAATCACGCAGGATATTTCTACCTTAGAGAACCCAGCAATACTTGAGCAGCTAAAAGAAGCTCAATAAGAGCAGGTTTGCTATAATCCGCGGCTTGGTTAAGAAAAGCCAGCCAAAACGGAGAGATGGATGAGTGGTTTAAGTCGCACGCCTGGAAAGCGTGTGTAGGTTCATAGCCTACCGGGGGTTCGAATCCCCCTCTCTCCGCCAAAAAAATAACAGCCCCTTTAAGGGGCTTTTGTTTTTTATGGAGAGAAGCGAAGTCCCTGCGGACTTCGCGTGGGGGATTCGAAGC
>JAXISQ010000020.1:0-12252 GCA_034680505.1 Noviherbaspirillum sp. | reverse complement strand
GGGAAAAATAAAATGCCAGCACCGTAGGTGACTTCACCTAGCCATGGCAGCGTGATGGTGGCAGCTTTACCAGCACCAATTAAATTTGAACAGAGTAATACGGTAACAAAGGCGACTAGGAGTAAATCGTAATAGCGGTAGCGTCGTGTGCTGGACTTCAGTTCAGAATGTTGCATGACGCCTTAAGCCTTACATTTTAGTTTTGCAGGAACCTGGTTCAGAAATTAATTTAGGACGGTAATAGGAAAACCATTTTTTATCCACTGCATCCATGTCTTGCTGTGTGAGATAGCGACCACTAGTAGTCATAAATTCATTGGCCATTAAAAAGTTACCAGTATCGAGTTCGATTTTGTACCAATACTGTTCTATGTAAAGACTGGAAATACGTATCCTATCTTCGTGAGCAATGATCATTTTGTCATTCCACTTGTCGACGACAATAGTGATATCGGGGCCATCATCTGGGCCTTTGCGTCGCATGGTTTTTTTTGTGGGATCTGCATAGAAAATAAATTGGCATAGCGCGGTGTTTTCCGTACATATCCATTTATTACGTCCCATAGCCAGCGTGGCACAGTTGAAAGTCATTGCTTCTGCAGCGGCGGAAACAATAAGACTTGCGGCAATTGCGCTTGTGGCTAGTGCGAATTTTTTTAAAATTTTCATGGAGGCGCCGTCCATCCTAGCGGTTGGATCTTTACTTGGCGCAATTATAGAGTAGCGTAGCCTAGATGTAGCCAAAATATCCCATATTTTTATGGGTAATTTGAACTAAGTTAGCAGCGACTGAGCCTGCCGCTTTCGTTAAACAGCGGCTAAGATCTCAGCGCGTTTGAGTTTAGGCGCAAGTTGTAGGATGAATTCCAATGTATAAGCGCGCAAATAAGCACCGCGCCGCACAGCTACACGCGTGGTGTTAGGAGCGAAAAGATGATCTGCTGCGATGGCTTTGAGGTTTTGATTAGAGTTTGGACCGATCGCCATAGAAGCGACGATGCCCACACCCATGCCTAAGGCTACATATTGCTGAATGACGTCAGAGTCCATAGCAGTCAGTACGATGTCAGTTTGCAGGTTCTGCGCGCTAAATGCATCGTCAATATGACTGCGTCCTGTGAAGCCCTGATCGTAGGTAATCAATGGCCATTTAGCCAAACTCTCTAAGCTTAGTTTTTTTTCTGACAACAAAGGATGATTTTCAGGCACGACAATCGCATGATGCCATTCATAGCAAGGAAAAGAAGCCAGACCATCAAACTGCGCCAGACCTTCGGTTGCAATGCCAATATCCGCTTTACCCGACAACACCCACTCTGCTATGTGTTCTGGCGCACTTTGCTGTAATGCGACTCTCACATCAGGAAAACTTTGACTGAAGGTTTGTACGATTTGCGGTAAAACATAGCGTGCTTGTGTATGCGTAGTTGCAACCGATAAGGTGCCACTTTTTAATCCAGCATAATCATTGCCTGCTTCTTGCAGATTTTCTGCTTCGAGTAAAAGTCGTTCAATGATAGGTAGGACTGCTTTCCCAGGTTGGGTGAGGCCAGTTAAGCGTTTGCCATTGCGTTCAAAAATATCGACTCCAAGTTCTTCTTCTAATTCGCGAATTTGTCTGCTAACGCCAGGCTGCGAAGTAAACAAGGCATTCGCAACTTCAGTTAAATTGAAACCACGTCGTACCGTTTCACGCACTGATCGCAATTGTTGAAAATTCATGAAGCACCCATTTAATGTGTTGTCAGATTAGCGAGATTTATGCAGCATCATTAAAGAAAACATGCAAACGCTTAGGTCGCGCAACTAAGGTTTCACCTTCTTTCAAGCCTAGCTGAGTAAATTTTTCGTTAGGAATCAGCGCTTCAATGATTTCTTCATTATCAGCACGCTCTAATTCCAGTTGCGCCAAAGGTCCTATAGTGTGAGCACGACGTAACTTAACCACAATGCCATCAGCACCCGGTGAATGTCGATCGACATCAATTTCATGTGGACGTACATAACCAGTGCCTAGCGCATCACGGGTATCAGCATGTTCTGAAAGAGTGAGCTGTGCTCCATCACTGTTAAACACACCTTCATGTACACGACCATGAAATAAATTCACATTACCGAGAAAGCCGTATACAAAGGGTGAAGCAGGATGGTTATATACATCTGCAGGTGCGCCAATTTGTTCGACCTTACCTTTATTCATTAAGACAATTTGATCAGACACTTCTAATGCTTCTTCTTGATCATGGGTGACGAAAATACTGGTGACATGAAGATCGTCATGTAAACGTCTTAACCAACGACGTAATTCTTTACGGACTTTTGCATCGAGCGCACCAAATGGTTCATCGAGTAGCAATACACGAGGCTCTACTGCAAGTGCGCGTGCGAGTGCAATACGTTGACGTTGACCGCCTGAGAGTTGCGGTGGATAGCGATCAGCTAACCAATCTAACTGCACCAGATCTAATAAGCGATGTACTTGTTCATGTATTTGTTTTTCATTAGGACGCAGATGACGTGGTTTAACACGCATGCCGAATGCGATATTTTCAAATACGCTCATGTGTTTGAATAAAGCATAGTGTTGAAACACAAAACCAACTTGACGCTCTCGCACATGCTTAGCAGACGCATCTTCACCATCGAGCAGCACTTGACCGGAATCGAGTTGCTCTAAGCCGGCAATAATGCGTAGCAGAGTCGTTTTGCCGCAGCCTGAAGGGCCGAGTAGGGCAGTTAACTCACCTTGCGGAAAGTTAAGCGAGACATTGTCTAAAGCGACAAAATTGCCAAAACGTTTTTGTATGTTGCGAACTTCTATGCTCATGATGTTTGCTCCGGTGCGAATTGAATGGCAGTGTTATGCATGCGCCATTCAATCAATGATTTCAAAGCCAGTGTGACGAGTGCTAACAATGCGAGTAAAGATGCAACAGCAAAGGCAGCAGCAAAGTTATATTCGTTGTAGAGAATTTCGACTTGTAAGGGCATGGTGTTGGTTTCACCACGTATATGACCGGACACAACCGACACAGCACCGAATTCACCCATGGCACGTGCATTACAAAGAATCACGCCGTACAGCAATCCCCATTTAATGTTGGGTAGCGTGACATGCCAAAACGTGCGCCAACCAGATGCACCTAATACCAGTGCAGCTTCTTCTTCCTCATTGCATTGTGCCTGCATTAAAGGAATCAGCTCACGTGCGACAAATGGAAAGGTGACAAACACGGTGGCTAAGATAATGCCGGGTACTGCAAATAGAATTTGTACATCATGTTCCATCAGCCAAGCACCAAACCAGCCATGTGCACCAAACAATAAAACATAAATCAAACCTGAAATAACCGGTGAGACAGAAAAAGGTAAGTCGATTAAGGTGAGTAATAAACTTTTTCCGCGAAATTCAAATTTCGCTATCGTCCAAGAAGCAGCAACACCAAATACCAGATTGAGAGGCACAGCGATTGCTGCAGTGAGTAAAGTTAAACGAATGGCTGATAAAGCATCAGGCTCAATGATGGCCATTAAGTAAGCTTCCCAACCTTTACGAAATGCCTCAGTGAATACAGCGATTAAAGGCAACAGTAAAAATAAAGCTGAAAAACTCAGCGCAAGCGTAATTAACGTAATGCGTACCCATAAAGGTTCTACTGTTGCTGCTGGTGTAAAAGCAGGTTCGCGAGCTGTGGAAGTAGTGAGTGAAGTTGGAGCGTATGACATCTTAATTCCTAGGCTTGCTAGCGCGTTGTCTGGTCCACGCTTGCAGCAAATTGATGGTTAACAGCATGATGAAAGAAGCAATCAACATCACCACAGCAATCGCTGTCGCACCTGCATAATCATATTGTTCTAACTTCGTAATGATGAAGAGCGGTGTAATCTCAGACACCATAGGTAGATTGCCTGCTATGAAAATCACTGAACCGTATTCACCGAGTGCGCGTGCAAAGGCAAGTGCAAAACCGGTTAAGAGTGCGGGCAAAATAGTGGGCAGGATCACGCGCAAAAAAGTTTGTAAACGATTTGCACCTAGACTGGCAGCCGCTTCTTCTAATTCACGCTCTGCATCTTCCAACACGGGTTGCACAGTACGCACCACAAAAGGCAGGCCAATAAAAATTAAAGCTATCACGACACCAAGCGGCGTGAAGGCGACTTTAATGCCATAGTTTTGTAAAACACTACCTAACCAACCATTGACGGAGTAGAGCGAAGTCAGAGCAATACCAGCTACCGCAGTGGGTAAGGCAAAAGGCAAATCTACGAGAGCATCAAGAATTTTTTTACCGAAAAATTGATAGCGCACCAATACCCACGCCAAAATCGTACCGAAGAACAGATTCACTAAAGCGGCTATTAGAGAAGCACCAAAACTTAACTGATAAGAAGCGACGACACGGGGTGAGGTGACCGCTTTCCAAAATTCTTCCCACGTCATGCTCAGCGTGTTGATCACCACCGCCGACAAAGGAATGAGGACAATCAGACTTAAATACAGCAGCGTAAAACCCAGCGAGAGATGAAAACCAGGAATAACCCGACCAGCTCTTGTTGAGTTATTAACTATTGGGGGTGACGACGACATAACTTGCCTTTGAAACATTAAGCCTTGAGAGCCACGCATAATGTCATTGCATGCTTATGATTAAAACGAATATTTCGGCATTTACTTAGAAGATTTTCAAATAAAGGGCGGAGGCGGAATAAGGATGGATGGTGATTGAAATTTTTCTTCCTCCTCATATTTTTATGAGTAGGGCGCAATGTATTGCGCCGCATGGGATAAATAGAGATTTCATTCGGCGCAATACATTGCGCCCTACCATCCTTGTTATGAATTTGTGGTGATTGAAATTGTTCGGACGATTACGCTGTGCTAATCGTCCCTACAAAATCATAATTTTTTTACAGATGGAAGGGTTCAATAAAACACCATCTGAATTTTTTTATGTATGGAAGGATGTAATAAAACCTCATCTGAATAATTTCAAACAACATCAATCCGTAGGGACGATTAGCGCAGCGTAATCGTCCGTAAACTTATCAAAGAAAAAGCCGACCACAAGGGTCGGCATAAATTACATCGAGGAGAGTTAAAAAAATTACAGCCTTAAAAAGCTAACTGATAACGCGCTACGAGGAAGTCTTCTTGTTTGCCGTTGAGTGATTTTGAGCTACCGTTAATGCCACCAGTAAAATCAGTACGCTCATAATTCACCGCAAATTTAGCATCTTCATTCAAATACCAATTAACGCCCACTAACCAAGAACTAGCGCTGAGTGCATTATCTTTAGTAGTATCACCAAATGTCGTATTGAGAGAATTAGGATCTATATTTGCTTTTTGATAGCGTCCTACTAATTCAAACGCTCCCCATCCACCATCACTACCAGATTTAAATGGGCTATATGGTTTGACACCTTTATAGGAAGCATCCTCACCTGTTAATAAGTAAGAAGCCGAAATATGCCATGCATCATTTTTGAGTTTATTTTTAACATTAGAAGAATTGACGACTTCTTGATTAACAACTGCATATTCAGTCAATACGCCAAATGAACCATAGTAATAATAGGCTTGTGGGGATACACGATTACGATTGCCATCACTTACTGTGTTTTTGTAAGAGAAAAAGGTATTTGCTTGCCCTGGGCTTTTATAAGAAACGAGCGAATTATTCCTAGTATTACCATTCGTTACAGCTACACCAAAACCTAATCCTGCTAAATTACTATCAGTACCTACAAAAGGTGTAGCAAATAGACGTGCTGTGAAATCTTTACCAGTGTTGGTGTCTTGTGCAGTAGAGCTCTCACCGCCATCCGTGATGCCATTAAAAATACCCACTGCATAGTTGAGTTTTTTGCCTAGTACATCACCTGAGATGGTAACGCCAAGATCACGATTAGGTAGGATGTTATTGGTAATGTAGCTGCGTTCAATAAATTTAATATCAGATCCACTTTGTAAGCGTTCTAAGCCTACGACAGGTTTTTGTTTACCAAATCTGATTTGGAAAGCAGGATCGAGACGCGCATCTAAATACGCATCAAGTATGCGAGCTTTATTTTGTGATGAGCCACTAGTGGCCGAGCCATCACCTGATTCGCCAAATTCTGGCGTGAATCTAAATCCATACTTACCAAACACGGTACCTTCAAAGGTAGGACGAATACGACGCGCTAAAAATCCATTCAAAGCTGAAGGATAGGCATCACCACCAAATGAACGGTAATCTAAATGCACCAGACCTCTTAACTTATATTCGAATTGTCCATCGGAAGATTTGATTCCAAATCCTTTATCACTTGCAGTTACTACGGGTGTCGCTTTTTGTTTAGTAACTGCTTCTTCTGCTGCGATTTCTTGTTTGCGATCTAAGACGCGTACACGTTGATCTAACTCTTGTATCAATGCGCGCAATCTTTCGATTTCTTCTTTATCGTTTGCATAGGCAGGGTAAGCGCTACCGACGAGTGTGGTTAACAAGGTTGCAGTAAGAAGTATTTTTTTATTTCTATTAATTGGTCGTATGTTCTTTATCATTTTATGTAAGCCTTACATATAAAATTTATTTAGAAGGTAGGTAGATTTGATCGAATACACCACCATCAGAAAAATGTGTTTTTTGTGCTTTATTCCATCCACCTGCAATTTCTTCTATCGTGAAGAGTTTTAGTTTGGGATATTGGGTGGCATATTTCTTAGCGATTTTTTCATTGATAGGACGGTAGTAATTTTGCGCTGCGATTTCTTGTCCTTCGTCGGTGTAAAGGAATTGCAAATAGGCTTCTGCTACTTTGCGTGTGCCACGACGATCAACGACTTTATCGACCACAGCAACTGGTGGTTCAGCCAAAATGCTAATTGATGGCGATACGATTTCTACTTTTTCTGGACCGAGTTCTTTGATGGCGAGTAGCGCTTCGTTTTCCCATGTGACCAAGACATCACCTATCCCACGCTCGATAAAGGTTGTGGTTGATCCACGTGCACCTGAATCTAAAACAGGCACATTTTTATAAATCTTCGTTAAAAATTCTTGCGCAGTTTTCTCATTACCACCCGGTTGTTTGAGTGCATAGCCCCAAGCGGCGATATGATTCCAACGTGCGCCGCCGGATGTTTTTGGATTCGGTGTGATGACAGCAATGCCAGGTCTTGCAAGATCATTCCAGTCTTTAATGCCTTTAGGATTCCCTTTTCGGACTAAGAAAACAATGGTGGATGTGTAAGGTGCGCTGTTATGTGGCAAACGTTTTTGCCAGTCTTTTGCAATCAATCCACGATTCGCTATTTCATCGATGTCATAAGCCAGTGCTAGCGTCACGACATCAGCAGCTAAACCATCAATCACTGCACGTGCTTGTTTGCCTGAGCCACCATGTGACTGTTTGTTTTTTAATTCATCGCCAGATTTTGCCTTCCAATGTGCAGCAAAGGCTTTATTAAAATCTTGATACAGCTCGCGTGTAGGATCGTAAGAGACATTGAGCAGAGATACTTCTGCTGCATGCGCTGCTGTTGATAAGACTAGAGCGGTTGTCGCTACTTGAATAATTTTTTTGAAAAACATAATTCACTCCGCAGTAATTAATAATCTGAGGAGTGAAGAATAGGTTTTGCGAAACTGAATGGGAACGAATAAGTTCGTGGTTACTTATTCGTTTTGCGAATAAGCACTGAATAAACAGGTAAAAAATCCTGCTTAAGCTAAGGGCAGACTGACTTCAAACCGTGTGCCTAAACCATTTTCTGAAAAAAACTGTATCTCGCCATGATGGGCGTTGACCACAGCTTTAGATAACCACAACCCCACGCCCATACCGTGTGCTTTGGTTGTTTTGAAGAGTTCAAAGATAGAAGACTTGAGTTCAGTAGGTATACCTACGCCATTATCTTCAACTTGCAGGATGATTTTTTTACTCGTTTCTGTCGTGCGTATGATGATGTGTTTAGGTTTGGATGCGGATTCTGCCGTCGCTTCAACGGCATTATTTAATAAGTTCAGTATGACTTGTTGTAATTGGGTTTGATCACCAAGGCATGTAGAGGTGGATTGTAAATCTGTTTTTATTTGTATTTGCTTGCTATGTGCATGTGGTGTGACTAGGCTAATCGTATCTTTAACGAGTTCATTCAAGTCTATTTTTTGATTGGCATCCTTCTGGCTGCCAAACATACTGCGCAGTTTAGTGATGATATTTGCTGCTCGACGATTATCATCAATGACCGATTCTAGGAATTTTTTTGCAGCTTCAGTATTAATATTTTCTTCTAAAAGCTGACGCTCAATCATTTGTGCATTGAGACGGATAGCACATAAAGGTTGATTCAATTCATGCGCAAGGCTAGCAACTAGTGCACCCATGCCTGCTGTTTTATTCGATAAAGTGAGTTGTCGCATGATTTCTTCACGCTCAGTGAGCAAGTTTTGTAATTCATTTTTGTGACTAGAAAATAAATTTGCTCTTTCTTCTGCAACTGCGAGATTACGTTCGATTTGAAATTTCATTTTTTCTTTACGCTCTAAGAAGATGCGTAAGAAGCCAATATTCGAAACCGTGATCGCAATGAATTGTCCAGCCATCATGACGTATTGATCAATACCCGGATCATAAATATTTTGTGCACCTACACCAAAGACAATACAGAGAGCTTTAAAACCTAAAGTCAATGAAAAGCACAAACCAGCCACCATGATTAATTTTGAGCCTAGCGTGGGAGTGATTTGAAAAATTCTTAAACCGACAAAGAAATAATCTAAGCAAATAAGGCTATAAAAACCAAAAAACATCAGCATTAAAGAAAAATCATGCATGCCTAATTTATAAGCAATGCAAAAGCTGGTGTAATAAAGTAGGGTGGTGACTGTATAAAAAAGGAAAGGTTGTGAAAGAGATTTTTCAGTGAACATACGCAATGCAATCACTCGACCTGCATTTCCCAATAACATGAGTAACTGACCAACATAGATAAATAGAAATTCACTCACCACACCGCGCAGTGATAGTAGTACGACTGCCATTCCACTGATAATGCCAGATGCACACCAGAGTCGTATTTGGGTATTGTGTGATTCAGAAAGCGAAAGCCAGATGGCAGCATGCATGACCAGATAGGCCATACAAATCATGAAAATAATGGTTTGTGTATGTAATGCCATCTGATTGAATGGAAAAAAAGAGCGCTTTTATTTTAAATGAATGCGATGATTTAGCTTACAGCGCTGCATGTTATTAATGGATCGTTGTGACTGAGAACAAGAATTCTTAATATGCCTTAGGCATTGTTTTATTGTTCATCAGTGATGGCGATTAACTGACCAAACACTAAAGCACCTGGCTCTACCGTGAGTGATTTATGGGTGATATTGCCTCTGACGTCGCAACCATTCATGAGTTCTATGCTGTCGCTAGCAAAGATGTTGCCTATGACTTTACCTGTGATGCTCACGTTTTGAGCGTGTATATCACCTTGTATTTCAGCGCTTGATGAAACGATGATCCAACGTGATTCACCAGGTTCTTGTTTAATATTGCCTTTCAGTCTTCCATCTATGCGCAAGCTTTCATTGACATGTAAGTTACCTTCTATTGAGGTTGCTATGCCTAAAATAGAATCAAAACTTTGTAGAGCTTTGCGGTGAGAGGAGGATTTCATGCGTGAAAATTAATCTTGTCGGCATTTCTTGAACAACAAAGACTAGCAGGACGCCGCTCCATCAGCAACTGCCCATAAGGGCATAGATGGAATTTATTCTACTTATTTTTATAAAATTGAAACGTTTATGTCTAGCGTTCTTATATATGGCTTGGTTGTCAGGATTTTGTAAAGACAGTCTCTATACCAAGCTCGTGCTAGCATGCATAGTCGCTACATTATTGTTCATATTTTTTATTCTTCATTATGCAAACCATAAAAATTGATTTTGTGTCAGATATTGCTTGCCCTTGGTGTGCAGTCGGTCTTGCCTCATTGCGAGAGGCGATCGAGAAAGTCAAAGATGAGATCGCTGTTGAATTACATTTCCAGCCATTTGAACTGAATCCTGCTATGCCACTCGAAGGCGAGGATGTGGTGGAACATTTAAGTAAAAAATATAGGATGACTGCTGAGCAGGTCGCACAAAATCAAGCGCATATTCGTCAACGAGGTGCAGAGGCTGGTTTTATTTTTAGTATGCAAGGCCGCAGTCGCATCTACAACACCTTTGATGCGCATCGTTTATTGCATTGGGCAGAAGTTGAATTCGGTTCTGAAGCGCAGCACAAATTAAAGTGGGCTTTGTTGGAGACCTATTTCACTTTAGGTCAGAATCCATCGAATCACGCAGACTTATTGCTTGCAGTCACACGCGCCGAATTAGATGCTGAGCGTGCTGCTGTTATTTTGCGCGAGAATACATATGAAGCTGAAGTCAGAGCACAAGAAAAATTTTATACATCGCAAGGTATTTCTTCTGTACCTTCAGTGATTTTTAATGATCAGCATTTGCTGCAAGGTGGACAACCTGCTGCGATGTTTGAGCAAGCCATTAGAGAAATCGCAGCAAGCGCTTAGTAATAACTTAAGCGCTTGCGCGTTTTAGTTTTTACTTACAAGCGCCTTTGCCGCCCCAGTTACCTTTAGTCATTTCACCGCTTAAGGAAATTGGCATATACCAACCTGTGTCTTTAGAGTTGGCGAATTTACCTGTACCACCTTTGCGCTGAAATTTGCCTTGTTTATCAGTTCTGCTTTGCGTGAAGGCATAGGTTAATACATCACCTGATACATCTTCTACAGCGCATAATCCTTCTGCTTCTATGGTTTTGTCTGGGTAGATCACAGCACCACCAGTGCATTGGCCGCTGAGTTGATTGTATTTAGAATTGTCTTTTGCATTCATTTGCGTTGAAGAGCGAAACGCCATGAAGAAGATGTTATTACCCATGTCTATGGTTTTTTCATCGACATCAACACTAGTATATTCACCACACAAATCGGCAGCATCTTTTGCATGTGCAGCTTGCAGCATCATGAGAGTAATGACTGTAGCGGATACGAAGGCGGTGATTTTCATTGCAGTGTTACTCCCTATTAGATAAGTCGATTAAATTTAGCACGCAGTGAAAGGGCTTATGCATGCGGCTTATGAATAAGTATCCCATGACAAGAATTTTTTTGTTGGCGTAGGACTTGAGTTGTCGAACTCATAAGGAAAAATTGCTTTAAATCCTGACTAAAACTAACTAGGCTTTACAATCACCACTCTTAGCAGCTGTGTCTGCGCCGTTATATTCACTTTTCAACTCTGTCCATGAAGGCTTTGCAATCCGCAGTGATTTTTTGTCAGGTCATTGATAACTTCGGTGATGCTGGTGTGTGCTGGCGTTTAGCCCGACAACTCGCGCAACAAGAAAAACTACAAGTCACGCTGTGGATAGATGATGTGCAGGCATTGCAGCGATTGCGTCCTGATAGTGATCCTTCTTTAGTTATTCAGGAATGTGATGGCTTCACGCTGTGTCGGTGGGATGAATACAGTGTGCCCAATGTGGAAGTGGATATTGTTATAGAAGCTTTTGGTTGTCGTTTGCCGAATGCGACCATTGCTGCCATGGCAGCCATGCACACGCCACCTGTATGGATTAATTTGGAATATCTGTCTGCAGAAAAATGGGTAGAACAATCGCATGGATTACCTTCACCGCATCCTCAGTATGCACTGACTAAGTATTTTTATTTTCCAGGCTTTAGTCAGGCTACCGGTGGTTTATTAAAAGAGTCGTTTGTTGATACCCATTGTAAGGTCATGAATAACGATGAACATCATCGCCTAGCTTTTGCAGAGCGTCTTGGTTTCAAGCTTGATGTTCACTCCACACTTGTATCTTTGTTTTGTTATCCCTCTGCGCCTGTGCATGCGTTATTGGATGCACTGCAGACTGGAACATCAGTGACTTGCTTGATTCCTGAAGGGGTGGCGGTGGATCAGTTAACAAATTATTTTTCTGTGACGCCAAAAGTAGGGATGCAGTTGCAGCGTGGCGTTCTAGCTTGTCACATCATTCCATTTTTAGAGCCGGATGATTTTGATCGTTTGTTAGCTGTATGTGATGTGAATTTTGTGCGTGGAGAAGATTCTTTTGTACGGGCGCAGTGGGCAGCAAAGCCATTGGTTTGGCAAGCGTATCCGCAAGAAGAGGCTGTGCATTTGGATAAATTGCAGTCTTTTTTGGATTGTTATTTGCATGATTGTG
>JAXISQ010000019.1:0-12299 GCA_034680505.1 Noviherbaspirillum sp. | reverse complement strand
GTCACTTTTTCTGCATCTAAAGCCGCCATAATGGTTTTCATCAAACCATGTTTCTCATCTGTTGATACACCGGAAGTTGGCTCATCTAAAATGAGTAAGCGTGGTTTTAAGACCAGTGCCATCGCAATGTCTAGTAACTTACGCTGACCTTCAGGTAAAGAACCTGACATTTCCTCACCACGTGATGCTAAGCCCACCATCTCAAGTACATGATCAACGACATCCTCTGGTACTGCTTTATCCAATGGCGTCCATAAACCTAAACCACCTCGCTTACCTGCTGCTGCAATACGTACACAATCACGCACAGTATGCTCGGTAAATAATTGCGGTAATTGGAAAGAACGCACCATGCCACGTAAGGCAATCGCACGTGGTGTGAGCGCTGTTACATCATGACCTTCAAAATATACTTTCCCTGCTTGAGGATGAATTAAACCAGTACAGATATTGATGAAGGTAGTTTTACCTGCACCGTTTTGTCCAATCACAGCCAGTCGTTCACCTTCAGTTAAAGTGAAATCAATATGATCAGCAACAACCACCGCTCCGAAGGCAAGTTGTAAGTCTTTAGTTTGCAACAGAGGAGTGCTCATGTGCCCTCCTTATTTTTTTTATCTTCGAGTAGAGCAGATATACCGCGTGGTGCGAGAAACACCATCGCGATTAAAACGAAGCCCAACACCATTTGCCAAGCGCCAGTTAAATAAGCAGCAGCAAATAATTTAACGAATTCAAAAATGCCTGCACCGATGAAGGCACCCACAGGATGACCGACACCACCTAAGATCGCGACAAACACAATTTCACCGGAACGTACCCAGTAACCCATTTCAGGTGTGACTAAACCCTGTGCAATCGCAAACAAGGCACCTGATAAACCACCGAGTGCTGCAGAGATAATGTAACCAATTAACAAAGCTTGATACGCAGAGATACCCACATACTCAAGTCGTGTTTCATTGGTTTTTACAGCAGATAAAGCCTGACCTGCAACAGAGCGTAAATAACGTTGTACTAACCAACCTAATACCAAGGCTAACACCACACACGTCACTAACAACACGGATTCAAATGCATCACGCTCCATATTGAAACCAAAAAATGGTGAACGTTCTAATCGCAAGCCATCGGTACCGCCAGTGATATTAAAAAATTTACCCAACACAGCAAACAGCACCATAGAGAGTGCAAGATTTAACATCCCGAAAAAGATACCGCGATAGCGCACAACAAATGAACCTACGATGGCACCAACCACAGCACCTACCACCGTTCCTACGACGAGCAGCAGCGCGCTATCCATATGCGTCCACTTACGCACGGTAAATGCAACAGCATAACCACCCACGCAAACAAACAAAGCATGACCAAATGAAATCTGACCAGAGATAATCAGTATAGAAATGCCTAATGCTGCAATACCAAAAGCCGTACCCAATATCAACGGTGTTTTCAACCAAGGTAAAGCGAGTGGCAACAACAAAGCCAACAAGGTCAAGATGATGATGACGATCTTAGGTTTACTCATCACACCCTCCGCGCCTGCGCAACTGAGAACAGTCCTTGCGGACGGAACAACAGTACTAATACCATGATGAGATAAGGCACTAAGACTTCTAGTTCAGGCATGAGATACACCGCAAACGATCTTGCAAGACCTATGAGTATGGCGGCAACTAACGCACCTTCAATTTGTCCTAAACCTGCAGTTGCCACTACTGCGAATGACAAGACAATCATTTCTCCACCTATGCCTGGCACCCAAGAAACAGTAGGTGAAGCAAGCGCACCCGCTAATGCACCCAACATAGAGCCCACCATGAAAGTGAACAAAGAAATGCGTTTCACATTGATGCCTAATGCCGTAGAGACTTCACGATTATGTGACACCGCAATAATTTGACGTCCCACGCTACTAAATTTTAAGAATGATCGCAATGCTATGAATACTGCAATCGCAACACCGGGTAACAGCATTAATTGATAGCGTGTATAGGTAATACCAAGAACCTCAGTGGTACCTAAATAATTCACGATGTCAGATACAAAGTAAGGTTGCGTGCCCCACACTAACCGTTGAAAATCTTCAAAAATCATGAAGGCTGAAAACGTCACTAGCAATTGCAAGATGGGATCTTTAGAATAAATACGTTGCATCAGTGAGGTTTCCATCAACCCACCAAACACAACGCCTATGATGACTGCAGCTAAAGGCAATATCACCAATGACCAAGCTGGTGAAAGTCCTTGTCCAGTAGCCCAAATACCTAAGGTTGCAGCCATATAGCCGCCCAAGGCATAAAAACTACCGTGTGCCATATTCACAATGTTCATGACACCAAACACCAGTGTCATGCCCAATGCGACTAAAAACAATAAAGCAGCATAAGACAAACCATCTAAGATGGCCAAAATATAAAGATCCTGCGGCATGCGACGACCTTGGTTAAATACTCAATGACTTAGTTAAATTGCTTGATTCGTGGATTATTCAGTAGCTCAGGTTTGATCGTCTTCACCCATTCAGGAGATTTTTGACCAACTGGTGTGGTAATTAAATCCGCAGGATAGACAATCATTTTTTCTAAAGTAGGAAAGTTATAAGCAGCCGTTTTTTTGGTGATGCCTAACAGTTGATCTTCTAAGCCTTGTCCATCTTCACGAATTTTCACAGTGTTAGTTAGACCGCGGAATTCCATTCCACGCATGGCTTCAGCAACTTGTTCTGGTGTTGGCCATTGACCTTTATTCGCTTTAATCGCTTTGTTATAACCTGCGACTAAACCATCTAAACCCTGCACCATGTGATACACCGAGTAAATAGGATAAGAACCGGTTTTCTCTTTGAATTTTTTAACAAAGTTATTTAACTTTGCATTCGACTTATGTTCAGGATGTAAGAAATAGTGATCACCACGTGAACCTACGATTACACCATCAGGTAACGTTGTGCCTAAACGCTCAAGTGAACTTTCAGCTAAAGGCAAAACAAACAAAGATGTTTTCATCAAACCACGTTGCGCAGCTTGTCGAACAAAAGTATCTAAGTCGCCGCCCCATGAAGTAGAAAGAATGACATCAGGACGCAAAGCTTGTAAACGACTGATCTCGGTTGAGTAGTCGGTTGCACCAAATTTAGGGAATAACTCTGCGCTTATAGTGACATCAGGTTTTAAAGCTAACAATGTATTGCGAAACAATTCCCATGAATCGCGACCCCATGCATAGTCTTGATTCATCACCGCGATGGATTTTAAATCTGGCTTGGTTTTTAACAAATATAAAACCGCAGCAACCATTTCAGTGGTGGCATTCGCTTGGGTACGAACCACATATTTATAGCGCTTATCTTCTAATACTTTTTCAGTACCGCAGTCCCACATAATGTTTAAGACCTTGAGGTCTTCAGCAACTGGCGCAATGATATTGCAATTACCGCTAGAAATAGCTGCCAACATCACTTTGGTGTCAGTCTCTTGCACGACGCGACGATATTCCGATAAGAGTTTATCTGCGCCCACGCCTTCATCAATAAAAGTAGGAACGATCTTTACGCCATTGATGCCGCCTGCAGCATTCAACTGCTCGATATACAGTTCTGCAGCTGCTTTGCCAGGCACACCAAATACTGATGCAGGTCCAGATAAAAATGTAGTGATGCCCACCTTCAATTCAGCAGGCTTACTTTGCGCAAGTGCGCCATTCATGGCAAGCACTGAAACAGCAAGGGCTGTTGCAGCTACCACTGTGCGGGAAAGTGAGGACATCTTCATAAGTATTCTCCAACGAATTAAATTGATGATAGGTGTAAATGGTTTGTCTGAATTTTTAAAAACTAGCATGAATCACATCAAGGATGTTTCATAAAAAATAACATCACACCATTTAACAATGTTAATGATAAGGCGCATTTTGAGTATTTCATTGGGAATTCACAGTGTTATTATCAAAAACAAAACAACGTATCACTAAGTATGTAGATAAGTTATTGATTTGTAGGCGATGTTCTATTTATTTTATTCATCGCACGAAGTGTCTCAACATCCCTACTTTCGCAGATGCGAGGGCACTAGAGCAAGTTCAGTTTTTTAAAGGCGCTGTTTGCAAAATACGAATGCATGACAAAGCACGAAAATGATCGCAAGTTATCGCAGTAATATCAATCATTTCACACAGTGTAATGTGTGAATTTCACTCTTAAATCGCACTGCAACATAAAACACGATCGAGTTTATTGCAGCGCAATTTCAATCAGAAATAGCGACTTAAGTTGGTGTTGACAGGAAAAATAGAGTGATGCAAGATCACTGTGTACTTTTCCGAACTGGGGTTAATCAGGTCGGGTAGGGATAGAAGAGACAGCACAATTAAACAATAAAGATTGACCACCCACGGAGGAAACGCATGAAAAAGTCCGGACTACTAGCTTCACTGATGGCGGCTCTCTGCATCAGCACAGCACCAACTGCACAATCACAAGAACTTTACTGGGCATCGAGCGGTATGTTCGGCCCATTCAATATTCAAGCACTGATTCCTACCTTCCCTGAAGCGAAACAAATCACTATCCCTGTTTCAATGTGGATTCTGAAACATCCTAAAGGTGTCGTTGTATTCGATACAGGTAACAACGTAGCGATCTCTGATGGCATTGAGAACTGCAAAAAATACTGGGCTCCTGGTCTATGTGATTTGTTTGCACCTAGCCAAAAACGTTCTGATGTCATCGACATGCAGTTGAAAAAAGTTGGTTTGAAACCTGAAGACGTTAAAGTTCTCGTGACTTCACATACTCACTTGGATCACGCAGGTAACATGGCTATGTTCCCTAAAGCGATTCACGTCGTACAAAAGAAAGAAATGTATCAAGGCTGGTGGCCAGAGAAGTTCCAAGGTCGTATGGGTGGCGCATTCGTTCAAGCTGACATCCAAGCTGCTCGTGACTTCAACTACCTCGAGTTAGATGGTGAATATGATTTGTTCGGCGATGGCACTGTACGTATCATCCCAACTCCAGGTCACACCATTGGTCATCAATCTCTGAAAGTGAAATTGCCTAAAGCAGGCACGATGATCATTTCTCAAGATGCAGTCTGGATGCAAGAAAACTTAGACGGCTACGTAGCTGGTTTGAACTTCAGCGTAACCGCTTACATGGACTCAGTGAACAAATTGAAAATGATGCGTGATATCGAAGGCGCACAAATTCTGATGTCTCACGATGCACCACAGTTCGCAAAAATGGGCGACCGTTGGCATAAATAAGGCGAGAATATCCGCACTGAAAAGCCCCCTTCACCGGGGGCTTTTTTAATCCTGCATGTGTTATCTTGCATGCATTCTGAAGTCAAAGTGGACTGTAATGATTCAACTAGAACACGTCACTAAGCGCTATGGTTCAAAAACCATTATTCATGACATTTCGTTTGATGTAAAAAAAGGCGAGATCGTTGGTTTCTTAGGCCCGAATGGCGCGGGCAAAACAACCACCATGCGTATGATTGCTGGATTCACCACGGCTAGCACTGGCAGCGTGCGTGTAGCTGGTTATGATATGGCGACAGAAAACAATGAAGCCGCAAAAAAAATAGGTTACTTACCTGAACAACCGCCACTCTATGATGTGCTTGATGTCAGTTCATATTTGCGCTTTGTCGCACGAGCGAAAGGCATCAGCTCAGCACGTATACCAAGTGAACTTGATCGCGTGATGCAAGCCTGCAGACTAGAAACCGTCACCACCAAAGAAATTTATAAACTCTCTAAAGGTTATCGCCAACGCGTCGGCTTGGCACAGGCCTTATTGGGTGATCCTGATGTCTTGTTGCTTGATGAACCCACTGCAGGTTTAGATCCAGGACAAATACAAGAAACACGTGAAGTGATTCGCAATGTGGGTAAAGAACATGCTGTGCTGTTATCTACCCATATCCTGCCTGAAGTCACACTCATTTGTCAGCGCATAGCGATTATTAATCATGGTCGTATATTGGCAGTCGGCTCACCACAAAGTTTACAGCGTGCTGCAGAAGAAACCAGCAGTGTAGTAGCTGAAGTGAGCGGAGAAGAAAATAAAATCCATCACGCATTGAATGGTGTTGAAGGTATTACTAGCATTAGCATCAAGCCATTGGCTGCACGCCCAGGTATGTTAGGCATAGAGTGTCAGGTGAATGCGGATGAACACATAGAAGCACGTATTGCACGCGCAATTATTCAAAGCGGTGAATTACATAAATTAGAACGTCGCCAACCTACACTAGAAAATATTTTCTTACGCTATATCGGTCATACAGGTGCCGACACCAATATTACTGAACCAGTGGGAGTCGCTTCATGAATGCATTAACTGGTTTACGCGCAGTGTATTTCAAAGAAATACTCACTTACTTCCGCTCACCGATTGCCTATTTTGTGATCGCTGTGTTTTTATTGGGTACCGGTTTCTTCTTCACTTACAACATATTTTTAAGTGGCGTAGGCACCATGGATCAAACCTTTCAAAACATGGGCATCTTGACGATTGTGCTCGTACCTGTACTCACCATGCGTTTATTTTCAGGTGAATACACAGGTCGCACTATGGAATTACTCGTCACCCTGCCACTACAAAACTGGCAAATCGTATTGGGTAAATACTTCGGTGCTGTCTCTATGCTTTTAATGATGACGGCCACTAGCTGCATTAATCTCATACCTCTCTATTTATACGGTAATCCACAAACACCCAATATTCTGGCTGGCTATATAGGATTCCTGTTACTTGGCATGAGTTGTATCGCAATTGGCCAGCTATTCTCAGCTTTAACTGAAAATCAAATCGTAGCAGCACTTATCACCATTCCTGTGTTGTTGATGTTTTGGTTTGTCGGTCATTTACAAAGCTTGCAATCTTCCATATTGCTGCGTGATCTGTTTTCACATATGTCATTTGCCTTGCATTACTCAGATTTTATTCAAGGCTTGTTGCGTAGTGAAGCCATCGTATTTTTCCTTGGTGTGAGCGCGATTGCTCTCACAATTAACAGCAGCTATCTGCAGTGGCGTCGATAACATGGATACTTCATTTCGTTCCGGACTGATACTGATTGCAGGCATAGGTTTACTCATCGCCTCTGCCTTAGCGAATTCACTCTCTGTCAATTCCAATCTGGTATCTAATATTCTGCTGATTGCAGGATTGATTCTTACAGGTTGGTCAGTTGTTATGTTGCGCACTGAAATTATTGCGCTCTTTAGACAAAGACGTGGTGAACAGTTATTAACAACGCTAGGCATTATTGCTGTCATCATCGGTGTGATTTGGTTAGCAGCTTTATTCCCAGCTCGTATAGATATGACGGCGGACAAACAATATTCTTTGTCACCACAAACCATCACCATGTTAAAGGCATTGGATAAACCAGTTCACATTACCTTTTTTCATGACCGAGGAATGCGTGAAACAGTGGAATTGTATGAACAGTTCGCTGTGCAAAATGACAAAATTCAAATTGAATTTTTTGACCCTATTCTTAATCCTGCACAAGCAAAATTACGTGGTGTGCAATTTGCAGGTACGGCATTATTTGAAAGCGAAGGTCGTAAATTAACAGTTAACGGCCCAACTGAAACAGATATTGCGAATGGTATTTTGCGCATTACACAATCCAAACAACAAATTGCTTGTTTTGTTGAAGGTCACGGTGAGCCTGATCCATTTAGTTTGGAATCGCATGATCATATGGAAGGCACTGCAGGTCATGCACACGGCATAGAAACCAAAGTCGTCACCCATGAACAACATGGCATGGCGAAAGCGCGTAGCGGTTTAGAAGCGATGAATTACACCGTAGAGAAAATCTCGCTATTACAAAAACAAGCTGATTTATCCCGTTGTGATGTCTTAATCGTAGCGGGCCCACAAGCTTCACTACTACCCAATGAAATCAAAAAGATAGATGCGTTTCTAGATGATGGCGGTAATGCTTTGTTCATGGTTGATCCCTTCATACCAACCGGATTAGCTCCAGTCTTACGTAAATTCGGTATCGTGCAAGAAGAAGCCATGGTGATTGATGATGCGAGTCATTTCTGGGCTGATCCCTCTACACCAGCTGTCACTGATTACAACCGCCATGAAATCACATCCAGATTGCCACTTAGCTTTTTTCCAGGTGTTGGTGTGCTCTCGCCTACCAAAGAATCCATACCTGGTGTGGCAGTACGCCCTATTATTAATTCTTCTAAAAAGAGTTACAGCAGCTTAGAAAAAACGAGTGCTGCCTTTGTTGATGGAAAAAGTCAGCGTGGACCTCTAACCATGATGGTGGTATCAAATCTTAATTCTAAAGCCGTCGCTACAGCTGAAGAAATGGTAAAGAAAATTCGCGGTGAAAAAATAGAAGAAAAAGCACCAGACGCTAAAACACGTAAATCTGCACGCATCGCTGTAATTGCGGATGCTGACTTTGCTACCAATTCGTTTTATCACATACTTGGTAACGGTGCTTTATTTCTCAATACCGTAAATTATTTAGCTGCTCGTGAAAATCTTATCGGCTTAGAACCACGTACCTTCGATCTGCCTTATGTGAACATGACAAACACACAGATGAAAGCCACTTTCATCATGTCTATCATCTTAATCCCCTTACTCATGGCAGCAATTGGTGCTGCTGTTTGGTGGAGACGTCGATGAGCAGATCACGCAATAAGCTTTTACTGATCTGGATTGTGGTTGCAGGTTTAGCTGCGGCTATTTATGTAGGTGAGCGTAAGCGAAGTGCAAGCATTGATGCACCTATCGTTAAAGATGAAAAACGCTTATTGCCGGCGTTGATAGAAGATGTCTCAGGCGTGGAAATCATGGCAGGTGGTGCCATGCATAGATTTGAGCGTGATAAACAAGGTGTGTGGTTTTATCATGGCGCGCACGATCAAGCGCAAGCAGGTCATGGCCATAAAACTGATCCCGTAGTCGCTGCTGTTATTGATAAAGCCTTTACGACTTTAGGTAGAGCAAGATGGGAACGTGCATTACCGCTTGCAGGTAGCGAAGAATTTGGTGTCGCAAGACCCGATTATTTCGTTGCGATTTATTTACCTAACGTGGTTGAACCTGCTGCACGTTATGCCATAGGCACCACGACACCGGATAAATATGGTCGTTATGTTTTGCGTGTAGGCGCAGATCATGTCGTGACCGTCGCTGAGTATCAAATTTCTAACTTACAAACCCTGATTGATGCCGTCAGCGGAAAAAATAGATAAGCCATCATGCAGGCTGGCGTTAGATTTTTTCTTTTCTTTGCGTTATACCTAATTCATCTGGCAAGTTCCTTTGCGCACTCAGGCGATGCTACCGGATTTGCTAGCATACAAGTGCAAGGGCAAATTGTTCGATATACCCTCACACCAGCACCAAATTTAAAAATTGACGCTGCTAAGTTAGCAGACACCATCAATAAAAAAATTACTGTCACAGCAGATGGCAAGCCTTGTCTTGCTGCACGCAATACAGGCTTAACGCAAGATTTTCATTGTGATCATGAACCGCAAGAAATCAGCGTACGCGATGATTGCGTGGACAGCTTAGGCTCAACCCACCATGTGATTGCACTAATTACATGGCAAGGTGGTAGCCAATCATTTTCATTTGCGGATCAGACCCGTGTGGCTGTGATTGCTCTACAACCCGCTACTAGTTCATCATCGACTGTTAATGCAAGCATGAGTGTGGGTAGTTTTTTCTTCTTAGGTGTTGAGCACATCGTCACTGGCTATGACCATTTATTATTTTTGCTTGCACTCATACTCTGTGGTGGCAATCTAATTCAGCTTATAAAAATCATCACCGCCTTTACACTGGCACATAGCTTAACGCTCGCTGCAGCGGCTCTAAATATCATCACCCTGCCATCAGTTTTAGTAGAAGCCGTGATCGCTTTATCAATTGCTTATGTGGCATTTGAAAACTTATATCCGCGCTTTGCAATTTCAAGACGCTGGACAATTAGTTTTGTCTTTGGTCTCATGCATGGCTTTGGATTTTCATCTGTGTTGCGCGAAATCGGTCTGCCGCAAGACAACCTCATTTGGTCACTACTAAATTTCAATCTGGGAGTGGAAGCGGGTCAGCTAGTTGCTGTTGCACTCGTCTTACCAGCTCTATTCTGGCTGCGTAAAACCATATGGGAAGCCAAGGTGGTACGTGTAGTCTCGGCTGTGGTGATGGTCGTGGGAATTGCGTTATTTATTGAACGTATTCTGTAAGCAGTTCACATCAGAACTGCTACAACAACATCCCAACTTGCTTTGCTTCTGTAATAGACCATAAGCGCTTAAACGCTGCCTGCATTTCAGTGCCACTAGCGGCTCCTCCAAATTCAGCCAGCGACAACGCTTTTTTCTCAAGTTCATCCCGACTTAATGTATTGCCTGGATCGCCTTTGGGCTCATCTACTCTACCCTGTAAAGTACGTCCATCTATAGTTTGCACGGTGACCTTACCTATCCAACGTGCAGGATAAGCGGTATCCACTTCTTGATCTAACACCATGCTGACACGCACACGGAAATCAGCAACTTCAGGATCACGGAAATGCGCTTCAAATTCTTTCACACCAGCGACGCCATGTACTGCAAGTAAACCTAACACTGTACCCATAGAAAATTTAGCTTGATGCACAGTGACAGGATTCACAACGGGTCCTAAAACATCAATCGCACCTTGATGTACATGCGTAATCACTGCAGCGATATCACTCACTTTAAGTTGATGTGTTTTCATCACTTGCAGTAAAGCGTCACCTGCAGGATGCGTGTGTCGGCATGAAGCATGAAATTTAAATGAGGTTTCACTGGTTGCCCATCGACTGCCTAATCGATCTGTCAGCGCTGCTACGTTAGCATCATGCGACATACCTGCTGCCATGCCTTTCGGACCTTCTAGAATTTGTTTCGCACCACTAAAACCTTTTTCTGCTAACCACGCAGCGAGCAAACCATCGGATGCTGCTTTAGCAGTATGTAATTGTTTAGAGTCAGCAGCGGTACTTAAAAATTCCCACAAACCTGCTGCTTGGGTGCCTGCTGAACCCATAGCGTGATTCATTTTCTCAGGTGTGAGTTGAATCAAACGACCAACCGCTATAGCAGCTGCTACGGTACCCACAGTGCCTGTGGTGTGAAAAACTTTGTAATGTGAACGACCTAAAAATTCGCCGATACGTATACCAGTTTCATAACCTGCCACTGCTGCAGTGATTAAATCTTTACCTGAAGCGCCACGGTCTTGTGCCACTGCGAGCACTGCAGGGAAAATGACTGCAGCAGGATGAAACACGGATCCGTTATGCACATCATCTTGTTCTGCATAATGTGACGAAGCAGCATTCACCATTGCTGCAAACAAAGGCGATGTCTTACGACGTGAGATTAATATCTCAGCACCGCCATCATGCGGGCCCATGTCATAGGCTAAGGATTCTATTGTTTGAACAGGACGACCAACCTTGCCCGCTAAGGCAGAACCAAACCAATCTAAAAACAAATCTTCAGCTCGTCGCACGACGGCTTCAGGAATATCTTCAAACTGTAAATTAGCTGCGAAATTCGCGAGCTGTGCACTAGGAGTCAAGTTATCTGTCATAGATTATCCGAATCAAAATGAACGCGGCATGCCTAGCACATGCTCTGCTACATAAGAAAGAATCAGATTAGTCGAGATAGGAGCGACTTGATATAAACGTGTTTCACGGAATTTTCGTTCCACATCATATTCCGATGCAAAACCAAAACCGCCATGAAACTGTAAGCATGCATTCGCTGCTTCCCATGATGCATCGGCTGCTAACATCTTCGCCATATTCGCTTCAGAACCACAAGGTAAACCTGAATCAAATAATTGACAGGCTTTATAACGCATTAGATTGGCGGCTTCTAAATTGACATAAGCTTTCGCAATCGGAAATTGCACACCTTGATTTTGTCCTATTGGACGACCAAACACGATACGCTCATTCACATACTTCGTGACTTTATCGATGAACCAATAACCATCGCCTATACATTCAGCCGCAATCAAAGCACGTTCAGCATTCAAGCCATCGAGTATGTATTTAAAACCTTTACCTTCTTCACCGATTAAATTTTCAGCAGGGATTTCTAGATTTTCAAAAAACAGTTCATTGGTTTCATGATTCACCATATTGCGAATAGGACGCACAGTCAGGCCGTTACCAATTGCTTCTCGCAAGTCCACGATGAAGATGGACATACCTTCTGATTTTTTTGTGACTTCAGCAAGCGGTGTG
>JAXISQ010000018.1:0-12309 GCA_034680505.1 Noviherbaspirillum sp. | reverse complement strand
GTGTTCTAGATCATCTAATTTAATTGTGCCAGCTGGCAGAATTAAATTTTGCGTATTGACAGCATTGACTACATCGGTAGGTGTCAACCCTTTAGCGAGCAATGCTTCGGTATCTAAGTCCACCGAGATAACGCGAAATTTCCCGCCATAGGGATAAGGAACCGCAACACCAGGAATAGTGATTAATTGCGTACGAACTTGATTAATTGCGACATCATTAAGTTGTTGTTCCGACAGTGTAGGACTGGATAAACCAACTTGCACCACAGGTACGGATGAAGCGGAATAAGTAATGATAAGGGGTGGCACTGTACCTGGTGGTAAAGAGCGCAGCATGAATTGACTGACTGCAGTGATTTGTGAAAGAGCAGTGGATATATTCACATTAGGGTGAAAAAACACTTTCACTACTGACAAACTGGCCATCGATTGTGATTCTAAGTGCTCGATATCATTGACCGTTGTGGTCAGTGCTTTTTCATAAGGACTGACGATGCGCTCACGCATGTCTTTAGGTGGCAGGCCGCTATAAGTCCACACTACACTGACAACAGGTATTTTTATATCTGGCAGTATGTCTGTTGGTGTGGAGCGTAAGGCGAAAGGTGTCGCCAGTAAAATCAGCAACGCCATCACTATGTACGTATAAGGACGGCGCAGTGCAACGTCAACGAGCCACATAAGATTATTTGTCCGGCAGAGTGTTAGTTCATGGAGTTGAACTCAACAACGATTATGGAGTTTTAAGAAGCCTGTGATTATTGCATGAGCAGATGACAGAGTGATTTCGCTATG
Organism: Noviherbaspirillum sp.; assembly: GCA_034680505.1. GTDB lineage: Bacteria > Pseudomonadota > Gammaproteobacteria > Burkholderiales > Burkholderiaceae_D > Pernthalerella. Next base: position 11,514 of record JAXISQ010000018.1, on the reverse strand, counting down.
TGCAAACTAGGGCTTGAAAAAAATTAAGCCAAAATTAAAAGCATTTTCATTATGAAATCGTTTTTCTGATTGATGATTCAGCATGGCGACTGCTGAAAGCCCACACATCATGTTGTACCTGACAAGATAACTAAGGATTTCATTTATTTATTCCGTACTGCAGCATGAATAAATCCCATATTAAGCAATGGAATTATTCAGTAATGAAAAACTTATGTTGCGTTGCGAATTGATTAATTCATTTTCACTATTACATCTGACGGGCATTATCGATAACATAGATGAACTTACTTAATTGCTGACAGATTGCTGAACAGTGAAAAAAATCGTTTTTAAGAATTTGCTAGGTGTTTTAATCACTGTTTTTGGTCTGATGCTGGTTAATCAGGTAGGGGCAACCACGCTGAAGAAAGCCGACATTGAGCAATTATTTTCTAGTCAATATACGGTAGGAGAATTAAATCCCAGTGTGCCTGTCTGGCCTTTGTTTTTAAAATCTCCTGCAGACGCTAATACCAAACCTACTTTATTTGGTTATGCATTTGAGTCAGTGGATTTTGAGCCAGTGCGTGGTTATGGCGGCAAGCCTATCAATATTTTAGTTGCTATCGATACGCAAGGAAATTTCCTTGAATCTAAATTAATCAGTCACAGAGAACCTTTATTTCGCTCGGAAGTAGGGATAGCCAAACTGACGGACTTTGCAGCGCAATATAAAGGGCTATCGATACATCATGATATTCAACTCTACGACTTTAAAGCCAAAACGAGTCGTGATGATAAAAACGCAGCATTACATGGTGTGCAAGCAGGAACGGTTTCAGTCAAAGCCATCGATCGTACGATTTTGCAATCCGCTACTTCCGTAGCGCGTGCTCATCAAGAAGCGGCTAAAACAGGCAATATCGTTGGTGCAGGTAATGCGATTGCGCTCTCTAAAGGGAAGTTATATGACGCACAAGTCAGACCTTTACAATTATCTGAGTTGGAATGGCGCGGCATGGTGGAAACTTCGCACATCACACGTGGGCAAATTGAAAAAGCATTTGTTGGTACGCGTGCGGCAGGTGCAGATAAATTAGCGTTGAAATCACCGGATGAAGTTGCATTGCAATTTCATGTGGCATTGGTGAGTTTGCCTGCGATAGGTCGCAATATTCTCGATGACGAAGGTTGGCGTTTAGTTGCTGCGAATCGACGTGATAGTCATGCAATCATGGTCATAGAATCTGGACCTTTAGCGAAAATGATGTACGAGAGTCAGCGCATCGTTGATGACGTGCCTTTTGTTTTAAAGCAAGATGGCAAAACTATAGGTCTACGATCAATTGCCTATGACAAAGGGGTGAAGGTCCCAGGTTATCCCACACAGACCCGCGCCCATTTTTTAATCATTGATGCATCAACACCGCTTGATCCAACTCAACCATTTAATCTCATTTTTAAATTGGGTCGTCGCTTTGGCACTTTTCCTAATCAAAAAGCCTATGTGGAATTTCCGCTACCTTATTATTTTCATGGTTGGCGACAAGTCGTATCAAATTATCTCGATGCAGATTGGGTAGGTATTTGGATTAAGCGTGGCGGAGAAATCGCCACTGTATTGATTGCCTTAACTTTACTGAGCATAGCTTTGTTTCGTCAACGAACATTGACAGCAACAACTATTCGTTTAACAAGATTTAGAGTAGGTTTTTTATTATTTACCTTAATTGGTATAGGTTGGGTTTTTCAAGGTCAGCTGAGCATAGTAAACATAGTTGCAGCAATTGATGCGCTTGCAGCTGGTAATGATTTGAGCTTTTTTCTGACAGATCCTATTACCGTCATATTGTGGATATTTGTAGGTATCTCTTTATTTATATGGGGGCGTGGCACATTTTGTGGTTGGTTATGTCCGTTTGGTGCTTTTCAAGAATTAGTGAGTAAGACTATGCGCTTGGTTGGTTTACGTCATAAGCGTATACGCCCTGGCATAGACCGTAAACTCAAATGGATTAAATACATTTTGCTCGTGAGTTTAATAAGTATGATATTTATCTCACCTTCAACGACTGAAATCGGGGTGGAAGTTGAGCCCTTTAAAACAGCGATTAGTTTATATTTTGTGCGTGATTGGCCTTATGTCTTGTGGGCAGTAACTTGTTTGTCGTTAAGTGTAGTGGTGTATAGAGGTTATTGTCGTTATATCTGCCCTCTAGGTGCGGCATTAGCGAGTTTTAACCCTTTAAGAAAATGGGGTTGGATTGCGCGTCGCACTGAATGTGGCACGCCTTGTCAAACTTGTCGTAGCCGTTGTGATTATCAAGCGATTGATCCAGTAGGACAAATCGCATACAGCGAATGTTTTCAATGTATGGATTGCGTTTCTATTTATCAGGATAAAAAGCAATGCCTGCCCTTAGTAAAAGAAATTAAACGTCAACATATTGTGATTCAGATACATGCAGTAACGGGTAATTTATAGCGTCAATGTTGTTCATTTAGTGCATACGAACTAATAGGGTGCGATATGAAAAAGCTATGTGTGGCAGTGATGTTATTTGTTTCTATCTCAGCACATGCTGAGTGGAAGTTGATTGAATTTAATGATGAAGCAGCTTTTTATTTAGAAGATTTTTTCGCTACTGGTGGTAGTCCACTTATTTGGCAGTTGGTCGACTATAAAAATCCGAATAAATTTGGCAATCTCTCTGCAAAAATTTTATGGGAAATGGATTGTGGCAATCGCGTAATGAGACGTCTGATGTTTAGCTCGCATCCCCACAGAATGGGTATTGGTGAGCCGACTGTGATGGATAAAGAAGCGACTGCTTGGGAAAAGCCGGCAACCGATTCTGCACAAGAGTCGATTTTTATTCTTGCTTGCCGTATTGATCCTAATGCGGGTCCAAAAACATAAATCAGGCCTCATCAAAATTAAACTATGACTTAAGTCAGTGTTAACCAAAGCTGAAATAAGTATGAAGTAACTTGTAGCCTGAAGCGGGCTAATGTTGTTAACTAAATTATATGTTTCATTTGTTCGAGATTATTTTTCAATGCCCACGAAATAAGTGGGCATTTTTTTCTTTAAGACGGATAGAATGCCTGCTTTGCTTTAAAGCAATTGATTCAATTTGTGGTGTGAGGAGTGCATTCTTTTGAAAATAAAGTTTCCGCAGTTATTACAAAGCGGTTCACATAAAAAAATCGAACCCATACTCTTTGAGTGGTTCACTTTAGTCGGTCTGTTTGTATTTGCAGGTTGGTTATTGGGACTGCGTGGCGTATGGCGTCTATTGCTGCAATCCGATCCTACTGGTATCACTATGGTCATCATGATGATTTTTGTGATCGCCACGATATGGTGCGGTACACGTAGTCGCACTTTGCATAGGCAACGGCACATGATGGAGCAAGCCATTGCCAATCCAAATGATCCTAAGTCTGCTGAAAGTTGGGCGGCTGAGTATTGGGATGGTTTGCGTGCAAATCCAGTGGATGGATCAGCGCCTATGGATGTGCTGTCAGAAAAAACCCATGGTGTGCATGGTACGGCGTGGTGGGTGAATGGCTTGCAATTAAAACTAGGTTTATTAGGAAAAGTTATAGGCTTTTCTATGTTGGCTATGCAAATAGGCCATATGCAAAGTTTTGATCAATCACAGGCGCAAGAAATGTTGCGTGATTTGACCTCTGGTTTAGGCGTGGCCTTACTCACCACCATGGTGGGATTAGTCGCCAATATCTTATTAGGTTTGCAGTTAACGCGTCTGGATCGCTATGCCGATGAATTTCTCGCCCATGCTCAAAGTCATGGTTTGTGGATCAAGGGTTAAGGGCGATTAGTTTTTATGAGAAAGCGTAAACGCTCAGGCGAGAGTGAAGTCGATCCTATGTATGACATGTTGTTTAACATGTTAATTGCCTTCGTTTTTTGCTTCATCATCGCATTCTTAGCGATTAATCCTAAAGCTAAAAAAACAGGTGACATACCTGCTAAAGCGGAATTTATTATTACTTTGTCGTGGCCAGATAATGACCCGAATGATTTAGATTTATGGGCTCAAGGCCCTTCGGGTGAAGTGGTGTGGTTTCGTAATCGTGAAGCGGGCTTAATGTATTTGGATCGCGATGATAGAGGTAATGCGAATAACACCATTATGGTGAACGGTAAAAAAATCATTAATCCATTGCGCCAAGAAGTTGTGACCTTACGCAGTATTATTGCTGGCGAATATGTCGCTAACGTTCATTATTATGAAACTAAAGATATTGATGCCAATGATCCCAAAGCTGGTCAGCCAGTAGAAGCAACGCTGACGGTTATTAAAGTGAATCCAAAAGCAGAAATCGTTTATTACGGCCAAGCTGTGTTGGAAGGCCGCGGTAAAGAAGCGACTATGCTTCGATTCACTGTTACGCCTGATGGTGGCGTAACGAATGTAAACACTATTCCCAAATCTCTCGTGAACGCTATTTAATATGACGCTGACTCTGATTATTGCCTTTGCACTTTTTATCTTTTTATTTGCCTTGGCGATTGTTTTTTCGCGCTGGCCTGGATGGTTAAAAGCGATTTTAACTGTTGGGGTTTGTGCATTTTATTTTTATGGATATCACTCGGTTTATAGCTTGTTGGGTATTCCTAGTTCCGATGCTTTGCCTGAGCGTTTTCTTTTAATTGCCGCGGTTGTCGATGAGCCTACACCTAAGCATGCAGGCGCTGTTTATATGTGGATAACACCTATAGCAGAAGGTAAAGATCAATTAGAGCCAAGAGCGTATAAGTTGCCTTATTCACGTCCTATGCATGAAAAAATTATTGATGGTTTGAAAAAAGGTAAGCAGGGTGTGAGTCAGATGGGAACGGCTGAGGTGAAATCTGGCAATGGCACAGGTTCTAGTTGGATTAATCCTGGTAATGATGAACAGGAAATCAAGATTCTTGATTTGCCAGCACCACAAGCACCGGAAAAATAATATGCGTCGTATTTTTATTCTTTTATCGTGTTCACTTTTCCTCACTGCGTGTGAGTCGCCTGAGCGTGAAAATAAATTCTTTCCTTTAGCTGAAGGTAAGAGTTGGACTTATGCTGTTGAGACTGAATTTGATGCGCCCGAGCCACGTACGGAAAAATCAAAACTCACCATTAAAAATATGGGACGTAGTGATTTCGAAGGTAAAGAAACATGGCGCAGACGTACTGATGCAGGCAATGAATATTGGTTGCGGACAGATGAAAAAGGTGTGTATCGCGTAGCAAGTAAAAACGCTACTTCAAAAACATCCTATTTGGATGCAAATAGTCGTACTGTTATTCCTGCTAATTTAACCAAAGAAGAAAAATGGTCGACCTCGACTGTGCCGTATTTTTTAAGGCGTCGTAATGAATGGCCACCTGAATTCAAGTATGTAGATAAATATCGCGATGTGACGATGAATTTCGCTATCGAAGCAATGAATCAAACGGTGAGTGTGCCAGCAGGTAAATTTACTGGCTGCTTATTAATTGTGGGTCGTGCTGAGATTAATCTCTGGGTAGAAAGTGGAAATACCTATAAAGATGTGCCGATGATTAATCGAGAATGGTATTGCCCTGAAGTGGGTTTAGTGCAACTAGAACGTGAAGAGCCGACTACGGCACGTTTCTTTCAAGGTGGTGTAATGCGTATGAAGTTAATTCGATTTAATTGAAGTAATTAATACGTAGTTTGGCTTCACGAATAACTGGCAAGCTAAATTAAATAATAAAAAATTAAAAATTATTCAAAAGATAATTTTTAACGGCTTGCATTGCCTCATCACGCTAATTAAAAGATGTCATTTCGATAAAATTAAATCTTTTCAAACCTTAGGTTTTTTCATCTTTTAAAAATTTGAACCCACCTTCTTGTTTTTTTCTACATAAGTTGTAATATCATCTCGCTTGAACTGTAAATGTAGATTTACAGGACGTAGTAACGGATTGAATTTAATCCAAAAACCCGTTTGTTAATACAAACGTTTTAATAATAAGACTCATCACGGAGACAACATGAGACTCAGAACTAAGCTGATGACCATTGCGGTCATGCTTGGCGCCGTACAGGCAGCCAACGCATCGGATTGGGGTGTATATGGCGGTGATACCGGCAACACTCGTTTTAGCGCAAACACACAAGTTAATGCAGGTAACGTTTCTAAGTTAAGCGTTAAATGGGCATTACAACTTGGTACCAATCGTTCACAAGAATCCACACCTATTATCGTTGGCGACACGATGTATGTGACTTCTTCTTTTGGTCCAAAAAATGTTTTTGCTGTTAACGCAAAAACAGGCGAAGTTAAGTGGCGTTATTCCCCAGAGATTCCAAAAGGTGTTGATCAGTTCGCATGCTGCGACGTGAACAGCCGTGGTGTTTCTTACGCTGATGGCAAAATCTATTTCGGTACACTCGATGCACGTCTGATCGCTCTGGACGCGAAAACCGGTAAAGAAGTTTGGGCTTCAAAAGTTGTTGATTACACCCAAGGTTCAGTTATCACTTCTCCTCCTACCGTTGCTAAGAACGTTATCGTTACCGGTTTCGGCGGTGGTGAATACGGTGTACGCGGCGCGTTAGTTGGTTTCGACCTGAAAACTGGTAAAGAGCTGTGGAGAACTAGCACCGTTCCTACCGGTAGCGAAAAAGGCGCAGACACATGGAAGAATGATTCCGGCAAATACGGCGGTGGCGCTGCATGGTTCATCGGTTCATATGATCCTAAGTTGAACTTGGTTTACTACGGTACAAGTAACCCAGCTCCATGGTCAGCAGCTGTTCGTGGTAACGACAGCTCAGAAGTAGGCAAATTCACCAACTTGTATACCGCTTCAGTGGTCGCAATGAACCCTGATACCGGTAACATCGCTTGGCACTATCAGTTCACACCGCATGATGCATGGGACTATGACGGCGTAAACGAATTAGTGTTTGCTGACTTGCCAATGAACGGCAAAACCACACCAGTCATCATGCAAGCAAACCGTAATGGTTTCTTCTATGTGATTGATCGTGCAAACGGCAAACTGTTGTCAGCTAAGCAGTTCGTTGATGGCGTTAACTGGGCAACCGGTATCGACCTGAAAACTGGTGCTCCTATCGAAGCACCAAATAACAGCAAGCGTCCTGGTTTGAAGCGTAAAGCTTCTGATGTTTGCCCTAACTTGTTAGGCGGCAAAAACTGGATGCCTATGAGCTACAACAAGGTAACTGGCTTGGTATACATCCCAACCATGAACTTGTGTATGGACATGGAAGGTATCCAAGAAGACTACAAACGTGGTCAGTTCTATCTGTCAGTGAACTTTGACTTGGGCAAAATGGGCCCTGGCGGTCACGGCGGTGGATTGAAAGCTTGGGATCCAGTTGCTCAGAAAACTGTTTGGATGAACAAGAACTCCTTACCATTCAACGGCGGCACCATGACCACAGCATCAGGTCTGGTATTTGCTGGTGACATCCAAGGTATGTTCCGTGCATTTGACGGCAAAACTGGTAAAGAACTCTGGAAGTTCAACACTGGCTCAGGTATCACAGCTGCTCCTATGACCTACACCATCGACGGTAAGCAATACGTTGCTGTTGTATCAGGTCGTACACAGTCTATCCCTGCGTTCCTTGGTGAAATCGGTGAAAAGATGGTTAACGCTAGCCCAGAAGGCGGCACGTTATTCGTTTTCGCACTTAACTAATCGGAGTAAATGAGATGCCCAAGTTGCTAGTAAAAAAATCAGTTGTCGCTTTGAAGGCTACATTGCTTCTGGCGGGTGTGCTGTCCTTGTCGATGGCTAAAGCAGATACCTTGCGTTTCTGTTCGGATCCCGACAATCTGCCTTTTAGTAAATCTGAAGGTGTAGAAAAAGGGTTGTACATCGATTTAGCTGATCTTGTTGCTAAACGCTTGGGCTCCTCAGTAGAGTATGTATGGTGGTTAACGCATAACCAGCGCAGAGCTATCCGTAACACTATGGATAGCTGTGACGCTTACTTTGCCTTACCTGCTAGTGCTGACTATAAAGTCAGAGGTTTAGAAAAAAGTCATTCATTTTTGAATGTGGGTTATGCAGTCGTTGCTGCAGACTCATTTAAATTTGCTGCTCTTGATGACTTGAAAGGTAAACGTGTTGGTGTGATGCATGGTTCACCACCACATGTTTTGTTATCTACGCAAGAAGGCTATCAGCCTAAGAATTATTTGAATCAAGATGAAATCTTCGCTGCTTTAGCTGCGGGTGAAGTGGATGCCGGTATTTTATGGGGTCCTAGTGCTGGTTTTGATAACCAGAAAAAATTTCAAGGACGCTGGAAAGTAACGCCAGTGTCAGGACAGGGACTGAATGGCCAAGTTGCTGTTGCAGTTTCCAAGAACAAGCCTGAATTAAAAGAAAAGATTAATCAGGCATTGACCGAGTTAGAGCCAGAAATCAAACAGCTGCAAGCTAAATATGGTTTCCCTCAAGCTGCGCCAATTGCATTAGATGCAAAGGGATCGTGGTCAACAGTGTCAGAAAGCGTTGCTGTAGGTATGGTGCATGCACCTGTGCAGCATACTGCGGTTGCCTTGCCTAAACGTGCAGTGGCTCAGCAATCTGATCTTAGTGCCAATATGATTAAGGTAACGGCTGAGCCTATCGACGCTAAAGCTAGCTTCAATAGCAAATGCTCGCACTGCCATGGTCAAAATGGTGCTAGCCCACAATCAGAGCGCGACTTAAGAAAACTCTCAATGCGCTATAAAGAAACATGGCGTGATGTGGCTTACACCACGATTACCAAAGGCCGTCCAGATATGGGTATGCCAACTTGGGGTGGTGTTATTCCAGAAGATGAAATTAAAGCGATTATCAAATTCTTGGAAACAGTACAAAAGAATTAATCGCGATACAAGTTGTAAAGCAAAAGGCCCGTTTAGGGCCTTTTTGTTTTTGAGCTTTAATTACACAGTTTGCGTAGGTACGAATAGCGTAGCGTATTCGTACGCAATGCAAGAACAAACGGACGATTACGTTACGCTAATCGCCCCTACAAAATCACTTATAGTTTAAGGGTAGTAGGGAGCAATGTATTGTGCCGTATGCAAGCCATCATTGATGACCCTGACAATTTACATTGCTTGACCTGTACAGAGCAAATTAAAAATTTTATTTAATACCACGCGCGATGTCGGATCCTGCCAGCCATTTGAATTAATCATCCCACTGACTTCACCATTACCCATACTCTTTTTTAAATAAATGCCATTCGAGAGCCTAAGTTTTTTATTTTCACAATCTGCTTCATAGAGTAATCGTGCTGATTGATCACCATTTTGCGTTGGTGTTTTAAAATCTCGCAAAATATTAATGCGCGGATTTTTCATTTCTTTTTTGGATTCAGGATTGACGTAATACGTAATCTCTTCATCGGCATGAAATTCTGTCCATTCAGCAATGCTAGTTAAAGGGATGAAAATTAACGGGGCAGAAAATAATGCGCTAGTCAAAAGAGTGAGTGACTTCGGTCGTCGTGTAATCATGAGAGTGGAATTTAAATTAAACAATGAATAAAGAAATGGGATTGTAATGATGCATCCAGATAGATCGTAAAACCAAACCTAAACCTTTAAAACCTGATTCCATATAAGAGAGTATTAAAGTGTAGGACATGACATTTGCCGTTGGTAAAAACAAGAAACAAAATACAAATCCGCTGTCTCTTAAATCTGTTTGCGCGTGATGTGTTTCTGCCCATGTTGAAGTCACATGATAGGCGATTGATACGCCTATTAATCCGAACATCACTGCTTTCCAAGAGCTATCAACTAAAACAAATGCTGCTAGTAAGGCGACTGTGACAGTAGGAAAAAAGTAGGGTGCAGTAGAGATGAGCCAGTTAGATGCACCAGCAAACGTCATACGTCCACCATCGCGTAAAGTCGCTCGTAATCCTGTTACTTTATTTAAGGTTAGCCAAGCAAAGATACAATGTGTAATCTCATGTTCTAGCGTGCTGAGAAAAGTAAATCGCGTATGTCGTAGCATGGTTTGCCAAAGTAAAAAATAGGCGAATAGACCGGCAATAAATTGCGCAAAGAATTCTATGTAAGTAGGGCTGAGTAAAACAAGATCATAAAAAGTTAAAACAGCAGCAGGTAAAAAACCTGCAAAGAGTAAAGCAATCGGCCATTTAACAAGATTGAGAAAGAATGCGATGGAATGGCTGTTCATACTGTTTATAGATTAAGAAGCTATAAAATAATTTTTATTTTAAAAACGTTGCCCATTCTTCACATATAGGTGAAGAGATAATTACGGTAGTCCGTAAAAATGCAGGCAGCTACAATTTAATACAAGTTGAATTGGTTGAAACATTTATCCAAACAGTTCACTGTGAGATCCGAAACGTGCCAACCGTATCAAATCTTTGCCCTGTTTTTTATAAATTAATAGCAAATCTGGTTTGATGTGACATTCGCGGTATCCCACCCAATCACCGCTTAGTGAATGATCTCGATTGGCTGATGGCAGCTCTCTGTCTATAACGAGTAGTTTGACCGCAGTTATGAGCAGCTTTTCAGCGTCCTTTGCGTGATGAGGGGTCGCTTTGATGCGTTTGAAGTCTTTTTTGAAGGCGTTAGCGTATTCAATCGTCCGCATTCAAGTCTGCCATCAGGTCATTTACGGTTTTTACACGTTTGCCTTTGCCAGATTCGAGCTCTTTAATTGCCTTACGAGTCTTACTATTTGGTACTTTGACCTCGAAAGGTAGGCAATGCTCATCGGCGATACGCATCATGAGTAATCGAATAGCGTCCGAAATAGATAGTCCCATCGATTCGAGTGCCTCACTTGCCCGCTCTTTGGTCTCAGTGTCAATTCGGGCGCGGACATAGGTATCAGCAGTGCTCATAGCGGTCACTCCATTGGTATCTGAATTATTCAAATTGTAGTCACAGCGGGACTACAGGTCAAGTTGGCAAAATTTATAATCAGATAACTAAAGATAACTGAGAAGGAATTAGTTGATGCCTCGGAATGCGAAGCCGTTTCGGTAGCGAAGCGCGTGCGCTTCGAAACCCTGCCTACACCCCCGCATGGACGCGGAATGATAGCAGCGCTAAACACCAAATAAAAAACCACCCAAAGGGTGGTTTATGTGATGTCAGGAATCTCCCGGTCTTCGCGCTTGCATGCGCGAATCCGTTCGCAGGCATGCCGCATGCGGCATGAATTCCCTGCCTCTGTCCAGTCTTAGCACCTCGCGGTGCGAAGCCGTTTCGGCAGCGATGCGCGTGCGCATCGAAACCCTGCCTACACCCCCGCGTGGACGCGGAATGATAGCAGCGCTAAACACCAAATAAAAAACCACCCAAAGGGTGGTCTTTTATTTGGTGGAGGCGGCGGGAATCGAACCCGCGTCCAAAGATCCTCTACAGACAGTTCTACATACTTAGTGTTGTCATTTAATTTGATTCACCTGTCGCGGACACACACGCTGCAGGTAAACGAGTCACCTTTTGTTTAACGC
>JAXISQ010000017.1:0-13186 GCA_034680505.1 Noviherbaspirillum sp. | reverse complement strand
CCAGAGCCATCGACGGCATAGGTTTGGGTCTAAGTCTATCTTTAGAGATCGCTAAAATTCATCAAGCTACGATGAGCCTGAGTGTAGATGAAGATAATGTGGTGACAACCACTTTGCGTTATCCCGCTAATACTTAAATTGATGGTATTTAAGCCTTAGCTTTTTTTAGCGCCATAAACGCTTGTCTGAGATATGGATCAATATTTTGTTGATCCAATAACCAACGCACATAATCACCAGGAACTTCGGTGAGTGCCAAACCTTTATGTTTACCAAAAGGCATATGGCTTGGCAGTCTGGCTGATTCAGAAGCCATCCATAATCCTTCTATCGATGTAATCTCTAGCGCCTCACAAATATGCTGCAGTATCGTTGCGCAGATTTGCACATCAGCGTCAGCCGAATGAGCATTTCTTAATCTATCTCTGGCAGTACTGCGTTCTAGAAAATAAAGTAAAGCACTTTGGTTATGCGCATCTAACTCTGGCCATGCTTTTCTAGATAAAGCTAGGGTGCATATACGTTTTACTTCGGGTTGGCCTATCGCTTGCCAATCAAAATCAATGTTATGTCCAATTAAATATTCCAAATCATGTGGAAGTTGGAATGTACTTGCGGCTGGGCAGTTGATTAATTCTTCATCCAAGATGTGATGGGTCGCCAATGCACCTAGGCTAATTGGTTTGCCGGGGTTGTAGCGCTGATGAAATGTGTCACCTAATTGAAAAGGGGATACTTGATTAAGTGCTACCCATGCTGCTTCAACAATCACTGGTTGATTAATGTCGGTTGCTTCAGTGTCAAAAATAATGGCGTGTGGCATAAAGGTTGAGATCTATGTAATGTGAATTCTTGTTTTGATCGTATCTTAAATTGTTATTGCAAATAAGCTTTTCATTTTGCTTATTTCTTTTATAAATAGAAATAAATGTAACGTTACGCTAATTTACACTTATTAGGTATGAAAGTATTTTGTGATAAATGCATGCAACATCAACAACATAAAAATATTACAAGTTTTTTAGTGTTTTTTTATAAACAGTAATGAATCAATGTAAATCAATAAGTTAGAGATTTTTCTTAAAGCAAATTAGTTCTAAGTAAAAAAATTGCAATGAAATATATCGGATATAAGAGCGAAAAACTTAGCGGTAATTTGTAATTAGTGTTGTATGATGAAATCGTACTGAGGAGCACTTTACGCTGTTAAAACAAAATTACAAAGCGCCCATTAATCCATAAATGGAAGTACATTGATACGAAGTAGCTGTGTTCAACCGGCATATCTCTTAAAGAAAATTAAAATGAACACATTTGAAAAAATCATAGCGTTAAATAGATTTTTTTCTCGCACGTCTATAGATAATCAGACCGTGATTGATGGCAAATTTCAGTTTTCTGGAAAGCTGTTACTCGATGGTATGGTCAATGGCGAGCTAGAAGGAAGAAATCATGAGAACACAACGGCTGTAGTAGGTCCATCTGGCAAGGTCAATGGTGATATCAAGTGTCGCACCATTATGATTGCTGGAACTGTCTATGGTGATGTGTATGCTGAGTCCGTGTTTCTCATGGAAGGTGCACGCATTTTTGGCGACCTGCATTACGACAAATTAGAAATTGATCATAGAGCTGTAGTAAATGGTCGTTTTGTTTTGCGTGGTGAGTCGGCAGAAAGTCGCATACCAAGCTTCCCACAGCCTTTGCAATTCATTCCTAAAGTTGAAGTTGGAATGACTCTGCCTATTTCTGGTATTTGATTCCTTAGTTAACTGGTGTCAGGCCATGGTCTGACATTCTTGTCGAGTAGTTAGCGTCCTCTGTGTGAAGAGGGCGCTGATTAGCACATAGTTGATAGCCTTATCGGTTTATGTGTTTTCTTTCGAATGTTTTTCTTTTGCTTAGCGCAATGACATGTAGTCATCTCTATGACTGAGGCTACCGTACAATAGCGCCTTGGTTTCTTCCTCTGCTGCCTTTGCAGCTTTCTTTTACTCGGTTTTATGGCACTCATTTCATTAAGTAAAGCGCAACTCGCTTTTGGGCATGTTGCGTTGTTAGATCATGCAGATTTCTCACTAGAAGCCGGTGAGCGTGTGGGTTTAATTGGACGCAACGGCACAGGAAAATCATCTTTACTGCGCATTATTGCGGGTGTGTTTCCTCTCGATGATGGGCTGTTGACCAAACAACAAAATCTACGTATCGCCTATGTGGAGCAAGAGCCTGTATTCAATCCTGAGTTGTCAGTGTTTGATGCAGTGGCGGAGGGTGTGCAAGAAGTAAGTAGATTGCTGAGTGAATATGATGCCTTGGCTGCGCAATTAGGCGGTGCGGATGATGATGCTGTCATGGATAAGATGCAGCAGATTCAGCTCCAATTGGATGTAATGGATGGGTGGAATTTAAATAATCGTGTTGAGACCACATTGCATAGATTAAGTCTCGATCCAACGAACATACTCAATACGCTTTCTGGCGGCATGAAAAAACGCGTAGCGTTAGCACGTGCATTAGTGGCTGCACCGGATGTACTCATATTAGATGAACCGACCAATCACTTAGACTTTACTTCTATAGTTTGGCTAGAAGAGTTATTACGTGACTTCAAAGGGAGTGTGCTCTTCATCACCCATGACAGACGATTTTTAGATAATGTCGCTACGCGTATTGTTGAGTTAGATAGAGGACGTTTGCAATCTTATCCGGGAAATTTTTCTGCTTACCAAGTTCGTAAGGCTGAACAATTAGAAATTGAAGCAGTTGAGAATGCAAAATTCGATAAAGTATTAGCGCAAGAAGAAGTCTGGATACGTAAAGGTGTAGAAGCACGAAGAACGAGAAATGAAGGTCGAGTGCGCAGGCTGGAATCTTTGCGATTAGAGCGAGGATCGCGGCGTGATCAGCAAGGTCAAGTAAAAATGTCTGTCAGTGATGCGGATCGTTCAGGAAAAATTGTTGCTGAGCTTACCGATATTTGTAAATCCTTTGGTAGTAAACGCATTGTTGAAAATTTTAGTGCAACGATTATGCGTGGCGATAAAGTTGGTTTGATAGGCATGAATGGCGCAGGAAAAACGACTTTACTCAGAATGATATTAGGTGAAGATCAGCCTGACTCTGGAGAAGTGCGTCAAGGTAGTCGTATGCAAATTGCTTATTTTGATCAAATGCGTGCGCAGTTAAATGATGAAACAAGTTTGGCTGACACGATTTCTCCCGGTAGTGATTGGGTTGAGGTGGGTGGTCAACGTAAGCATGTCATGACGTATCTGGCTGATTTTCTTTTCTCCCCTGAACGCGCGCGTTCTCCTGTGAAGTCGTTATCGGGTGGAGAGCGTAATAGATTATTGTTAGCGCGTTTATTTGCTCGCCCTGCAAATGTGTTGGTGTTAGATGAACCGACCAATGATTTAGATATTGATACCTTAGAGTTATTGGAGCAGTTGTTAGAAGATTTTAATGGCACTGTCTTTTTAGTTAGCCACGATAGAGCTTTCTTAGATAATGTGGTGACTCAAGTATTGGTTGCAGAAGGTGAAGGTCGGTGGTGTGAATATGTTGGTGGTTATGCAGATTGGGAGCGAGTGCGCAAACCATCTCAAGAGCAAAAGAAAGATAAAAATAAAATTGAAGCTAAGCCTGTGGTTTCGACTAATTCAGCACTGGCAACGAACACTGCGAATAAACCTAAAAAACTCAGCTTTAAAGAACAACGTGAATTAGAAGAATTACCTAAGTTAATCGCTGATTTAGAGCGTGAGCAAGCAGAAATAGGAAGCAAACTTGCTGATCCTGATTTATATCGACAAGATCCGACTGCTATGCAAAAGTTGAATGATCGTTTTGCAGAAATTGATGGTTTGTTGTTGCAAAGCTTGGAAAAATGGGAAGCGATAGAAGCGCGTACTAAAACTTAGGAAATCATCTTCTATTAATTCAGCTTACGGCTAGCTTCGCGTAAATCAGGTAATAGGCTGCGTAGTTTTTCACCATCTTGCGCATTTGGATAAGCAGCAATATAGGCTTCTATATCTTGTAATGCCGCTTGTGGGCAATCCAAGTGAGCAAAAGCTAAACCTCGATCGCGCCTTTCATTCATATCATTGGGCAGCAAGATCATGAGTCTTTGCTGTACATTTAAAAATTGCTGCCAATTGGGATGTTCTGCAAACAAGGCTTTGAGGTTGCGTAGCATGCGCACTAATATTTCTCTTGGCTTTGCATCGACCAAGTGACTAGTTAACGATAATTCAGAACGTTCTTGGCCAGATTGCAAATAAGGTTCTAACCGCTGTTCGATTTCTTCACGTGACAGACTGGCGCCGTTGAAAGGGTCAATGATAATGTCGCCACTTTTGACTGGCACTTTCATCAAAAAATGACCAGGAAACGAAATGCCTTTTACTTCTATGCCGATTTGCTGCGCTAATTCCATATAGATAATAGCGAGCGAGATAGGTATGCCTTTGCGGCTGATTAAAACTTTATGGAGATAGCTGTTATCAGGATCATAGTAGTCATTGACGTTGCCTGCGAATCCTAGTTCTTGATAAAAAAAGTGATTCAGTAAACGCAGTTTAGGTATTTGTGCAATATCTTTAGGTAGCCGTGGCTTTAGACGTGCAGCGAATTTATCAATCTCAATCGAGCATGCTGTTAAGTCGAGTGCTGGATCATCATCTTGTGCTATGCACAGCGCCGCCTCATAAAGCGGAATGTCATCATCCTGTTTAACTAAAGAAGAAAAATAATCAAGTGCTTGCAGCATGGCGTAATCTACTCTTAAAAATTAAGTTGATATACGTTTGAAATCTTGCAAACGAAAGCCCATAGCAAAAAGGGCACCGAAATAACTCACCATGCAAAGCACAATAATAAGTAAGAGGTCGGCAATTCTTAGTAGCGGTGTTGCACGCAAACTAATCCAATCAAATTGTGAGCCTGCCCACATTCCTATGCCTGCCAATATCAATAAAGCACCTAATAGTCTTATCAAAAACAAAGTCCAACCAACAGAGGGTTGATATAGGCCGCGCTTTTTTAGAAAGAAAAATAAAATGCCTGCATTGATGGTGGCACCTAGTCCTATAGAAAGTGCAAGGCCTGAATGCGCAATCATGGGTACAAATAAATAATTCATGATTTGCGTTGCGATTAAAACGCCAATCGCAATTTTTACCGGAGTGCGTATATCTTGTTTTGCATAAAAGCCTGGTGCGAGTATTTTTACTAAGATTAATCCCATCAAACCTACGCCATAAGCGATTAAAGCTTGTGCGGTCATATCGACAGAATGTTGATCGAACTGACCATAATGAAATAAGGTTGTTGTTAACGGAATGGATAAGACCATGAGTGCAACAGCAGCAGGCATTGCAAGCAGAAAAGTTAGACGTAGTCCCCAGTCTAATAAGGATGAATATTCTTGTTGATCACCTTCTGCATTCGCTTTAGATAAACTGGGTAGCAAAATCGTACCTAGTGCGACACCCAATAATCCAGTTGGTAATTCCATAAGTCTGTCTGCATAAGAAAGCCAAGAAACACTGCCATGCTCTAAGTGAGAAGCTATGTTGGTATTAATGATGAGACTGATCTGTGCAACAGAGACTGCAAAGGTAGCAGGCACCATTTGTTTTAAGACGCGTTTTACACCATCGTCGCGTAATGCTGCGAAGGGATTAAGGCCTATGCGTGGCAGCATGCCTATTTTTCTTAAAGCGGGAATTTGTATGGCGAGTTGTAATATGCCGCCAACAAAAACAGCTAGCGCTAAACCGTAAACAGGTTGCGACATATGCGGCGCAAGAAATAATGAGGCCGCTATGAAGGAAAGATTTAATAGTACAGGTGTGAATGCAGGGATTTTAAATTCACGCCATGTATTGAGTATGCCGCCAGCTAGCGCGACTAAAGACATGAACAAAATATAGGGAAACATAATGCGCGTCATGACGACCGCTAAATGCATAACGGGTCCTTCGTTGGCAAATCCACTTGCAATGAACATGACAATAAGAGGTGCTGCGATGATGCCCAGGATGGTGGTGGCGAGTAAGGCCCAAAATAAAACTGTCGCTACATGATCGACTAGTGCGACTGTTTTAGCTTCACCTTGTTGATTTTTGTATTCTGCAAGTATGGGTACAAAAGCTTGTGAGAATGCGCCTTCTGCAAACAAACGTCGCAGTAGATTAGGAATGCGGAAAGCGACAAAAAAAGCGTCGGTATAAATAGAGGCGCCAAAAGTACGTGCAATGAGAAATTCACGTACTAGCCCCGTAATACGTGACAGCAGCGTCATGCCAGATACGGTGGCTAGCGTTTTATGCAAATTCATGACGAAATTATAGCCCCCTGTAGAACTTTGCTTATTGCTGATAAATTAGCATTCTGTAAACAATGCACTGTTTAAATCGCTATTACCACTTCACTATTCTTCTCTCAGCTTGTTTGCTCGTATGGTCAAAAGCAGCTATAATCTTCGTTTTTCCGATTTCCGCTGACTAACCAAGGGGTTAGCAGGCATTCCATGTTCAGGACATAGTTATGGCAAATACAGCACAAGCGCGCAAACGCGCTCGTCAAGCAGTGAAGCTCAATGCGCACAATTCAAGTCAGCGTTCGACTTTGCGTACAGCGATTAAATCCGTTCGTAAAGCTATCGATGCAGGTGATAAAGCAGCAGCAATGCTAGTTTTTCAATCTTCGATCTCTATCATTGATCGTATTGCAGATAAAAGAATTATTCACAAAAACAAAGCAGCTCGTCATAAGAGCCGTTTGTCCGCTGCTCTCAAAGCACTGGCCTAATTTGCAAATAGGGAGCAACTGCTCTCTTGGTTTTTGTGTTTTACGTATTCAAAAAATCCCTGCTGATTTATCTCAGCAGGGATTTTTTATTTGGGTAATCCTACAATCTTGCTGCCAGATTTAATATTTTTGCGTTTAAACCAGCCTTGATTCATTTCTAAAGCGTAGCGCGCTGGTTTTTCTGCACAATGCGAATCCAATGTCTCAGGCTGCATATCTTCTATGTTGATAATGCTGCCTTCTTCATCGATGAAGGCAACTGACAAAGGAAGTAGGGTGTTTTTCATCCACATGCAGACTTTGCCGCTACGATCAAAGCGAAACATCATGCCTTCATTGGTGCCCATTTGTTTGCGAAACATGAGCCCCTGCATGCGTTCTTCATTACTACTGGCGTACTCTGCTTGTATGACATGGATACCTATCGTAAGTGGAACGACTTGTAATTTATTTGGTTCTATTGCGAGTCCAGTATTTGTAAAAATCAGGCTACACAAACCAATGATGAGGGCATTACGTAATGTGCTTCTCAAAAAAATCTCCCTAAGTAGGTTGCGGCTTTTTGCTTAGTTTATTCGACGCATGCTGCTAAGCATGCATAAAACTCAGGCGTTCGTCCATTCAGTAGGATGCAATTCTAGCCATTCTCCAGGTAGTAAGGGATGACTAGCCAATGAAATTGGGCCTATGGACCAGCGCACTAGCCGTAAAGTTGGTAATCCAACTGCGGCTGTCATGCGTCTAACTTGGCGGTTTTTTCCTTCGGTGAGGGTGAGTGCTAACCAACTATTTGGTACAGCGGCTCTGTAGCGTATTGGGGGAGTGCGCTCCCACAGCCAAGAGGGCGGTTCTATGCGCGTTGCTTTGCAAGGCAAGGTCGTGAAATCTCCCAAATTCAATGGCGCACGCAAACGCTCCAAAGCTAGGGTATCCGCTAAACCCTCAACCTGAGTCAAATACACTTTTTCTTTTTCTTGTCTTGGGCTGCTGATGGCATGCTGTAGTTGGCCGTCGTCGGTCAACAGCAGCAGACCCTCGCTATCTGCATCGAGCCGACCGGCTGGGTAAATATTCGGTATCGACAAATAATCTGCCAGAGATGCGTGACCTTCAGTTCGTCCAAATTGACTGAGTACGCCGTAAGGTTTGTTGAATAAAATTAGTCGCATAAAGTGAGGTCTGCATTCGGGCTAGGGCTAGAAAAGCGCATGCCCTAGGCGCATTTTCCCCTTTTTCTAGGATTTACTTGAAAAGAATTTATGCATTAGGGGATTATTTTTACTATCCGCGCGATGGCGCCAAGTAAAATACTGGTGCATAATGTGGGAAGCGGTCTTATGTCTTATATAAGACTTGCGGTGAGACATTTCCTGTCATTTTTATTTTTTTGTCGCCTTGCCCGGCTGAAGCGCTTTGCTGTTCACGAGACGCAAACACCAATTCAAGCTGGTCGTCACCTTCGGAGATAACGATGTATCAACATATCAAAGTGCCCAGTGAGGGCAAACAAATTTCGGTCAATCCCGATTTTTCTTTGACGGTTCCAGATAATCCCATCATTCCTTACATCGAAGGTGATGGTACGGGTGTCGATATCAGCCCAGTGATGATTAAGGTGATTGATGCGGCAGTCAAAAAAGCTTACGGCGGCAAGCGCAAAATCAGCTGGATGGAAATCTATGCAGGTGAAAAATCAACCCAAGTATATGGCCCTGATGTCTGGCTGCCAGAAGAAACCCTGAAGGTATTGAAGGACTACGTAGTCTCCATCAAAGGACCACTGACCACACCAGTGGGCGGTGGTATTCGTTCCTTGAACGTGGCATTGCGTCAAGAACTCGATCTCTATGTTTGTTTGCGTCCAGTACGTTATTTCACCGGTGTGCCTTCGCCACTGCGTGAGCCAGAAAAAACCGATATGGTGATTTTCCGTGAGAACTCGGAAGATATTTATGCTGGTATCGAATGGCAAGAAGGTACCGAAGGCGCGAAAAAAGTGATCGATTTCCTGATCAAGGAAATGGGCGTGAAAAAAATCCGCTTCCCTGAAACATCAGGGATTGGTGTCAAGCCAGTTTCCCGTGAAGGCACAGAGCGTTTGGTTCGCAAAGCAATTCAGTACACGATAGATAACGATAAGCCTTCCCTGACCATCGTCCACAAAGGCAACATCATGAAATACACCGAGGGTGGATTCCGTGATTGGGGCTATGCCTTGGCGCAGAAGGAATTTGGCGCAAAACTGATTGATGGCGGCCCATGGTGCACATTCAAAAATCCTAAGACTGGTAAAGACATCATTGTGAAAGATGCGATCGCCGATGCCTTCTTGCAGCAAATTCTGTTGCGTCCGAATGAGTACAGCGTGATTGCAACTCTGAATTTAAATGGCGACTATATTTCCGATGCTCTCGCAGCACAGGTCGGTGGAATTGGTATCGCGCCAGGTGCGAATCTGTCTGATTCAGTGGCTATGTTTGAAGCAACTCATGGCACAGCACCAAAATATGCTGGCAAAGACTATGTGAATCCAGGTTCGCTGATTTTGTCGGCAGAAATGATGTTGCGACACATGGGCTGGTTTGAAGCGGCTGATCTGATTATCAGCTCCATGGAAAAATCTATTGCGTCTAAAAAAGTGACTTACGACTTTGCCAGATTAATGGAAGGCTCTACCCAAATGTCTTGCTCAGGATTTGGTGACGTCATGATCGAGCATATGTAATTTGTCTTGCCAGCCGCTAGCTTTGTAGTCCAACTCGATTGGGTTGGAAAAGTTAGCGTGCTGCGCCTCTTGCTGTTTTTCTATTTCGATAACTTATAGGTAATAAAAAACCCCCGATTTTGGCGGGGGTTTTGAAGCGCTGCCTAATGGGTAATCAGACGTTATTGATGTTAGAAGCCTGCTTGCCTTTAGGGCCTTGCGTTACTTCGAACGATACTTTTTGACCTTCTTTGAGGGTCTTGAAGCCATTCATTGAAATTGCTGAGAAGTGTGCAAAAAGATCTTCGCCACCATCGTCAGGAGTAATAAAACCGAAGCCTTTAGCGTCGTTAAACCACTTGACTGTACCAGTTGCCATAAAAAGGGTCTTTCCAGAAATAACCAATCACACGAGACTTAAAAGCAAGAAGCTCGCGTAACGCTGCCCCCTCTAATATTGCCCCTCCATGTCGATATTGCCAATAAGCAATAATCGATATTTGCCATTGTTTGCGCAAAAAATAGAAAAGTCAAGTTACTTGGTAAAAGTGCTAGACTGCCTTTAGAAGCCTGAAAAATCGAGGATAGCTAGGGCAAATAGACCCTAACCTGCGCGCTATCAGGAAAGCGCGTAATATCTCTAGACGGTCGGATATTGCTGATTTAGGCGGTTACGCAAATTGAAAGACGCATTAGAATAGACGTATGGCAACTAGGGATGATAATGGCACTGTCCTTGTACGCAAGGAGCAGAAGCAGGCGGTAAAACCGCCACCGATGTACCAGGTTTTACTCTTGAATGATGACTACACGCCTATGGAATTTGTAGTCGCAGTTATTCAAGAGTATTTCAATAAGGACCGCGAAACCGCGACGCACATCATGCTCAAAGTGCACCGTGATGGTAGAGGAATGTGTGGTGTTTATCCCAAAGATATCGCCAGTACAAAAGTTGAGCTCGTATTAACCCACGCTCGAAAAGCAGGACACCCCTTGCAGTGCGTGATGGAGGAAGCATGATTGCCCAAGAACTTGAAGTTAGTTTACATATGGCTTTTGTCGAAGCGCGACAGGCGCGACATGAGTTCATTACTGTTGAGCATTTGCTATTAGCTTTGCTTGATAACCCCTCAGCGGCTGAAGTCATGCGGGCATGCGCTGTGAATATCGATGATATTCGCAAGACATTAACCAACTTCATTAGCGACAACACACCGACTGTTCCTGGTTCGAGTGAAGTTGATACGCAACCGACCTTAGGTTTTCAGCGTGTGATTCAACGCGCCATCATGCATGTGCAGTCAGCTTCGAATGGTAAAAAAGAAGTAACGGGTGCAAATGTACTGGTCGCTATTTTTGGTGAAAAAGATTCGCATGCTGTGTACTACTTGCATCAGCAAGGTGTGACACGTTTAGACGTCGTAAATTTTATCTCTCACGGTGTGCGTAAAGATAATCAATCTGAACCACAAAAAGCAGTAGATGGCGCAGAAGAAGCGCAAGCCGAAGTGCCACAAAAAGAAAGTGCACTCGATCAGTTTACGCAAAACCTCAATAAGCTTGCAGCTGAAGGTAAGATTGATCCATTGATTGGTCGTGAATCAGAAGTTGAACGTGTGATTCAAACCTTGTGCCGTAGACGTAAAAATAATCCTTTATTAGTTGGCGAAGCTGGTGTGGGTAAAACTGCGATTGCTGAAGGTTTAGCTTGGCGTGTCACGCAAGGCGATGTGCCTGAAATTTTACAAAACGCTGTAGTTTATTCATTAGATATGGGCGCGCTGTTAGCGGGCACTAAATATCGCGGTGATTTTGAGCAGCGTTTGAAAGCTGTTTTAAAACAGCTAAAAGAAAATCCAAATGGTGTTTTATTTATTGATGAGATACACACCATTATTGGTGCCGGATCTGCATCAGGTGGAACATTAGATGCATCAAACTTATTGAAGCCTGCTCTTTCAAGCGGTCAGCTGAAATGTATCGGCGCAACGACTTTCAATGAATACCGTGGTGTGTTTGAAAAAGATCATGCGCTTTCACGTAGATTCCAAAAAATTGATGTGAATGAACCTAGCGTTGAACAGACTGTGCAAATCTTGCGCGGATTGAAATCACGTTTTGAAGAACATCATGGTGTGAAATATTCTGCTTCTGCTTTGACTTCAGCAGCTGAGTTGTCAGCACGTTTTATTAATGACAGACATTTGCCAGATAAAGCAATTGATGTCATTGATGAAGCCGGTGCAGCACAACGCATACTGCCTAAGTCTAAGCAAAAGAAAACCATAGGCAAATTAGAGATAGAAGAAATCATTTCTAAAATTGCGCGTATTCCGCCGCAATCCATTTCACAAGATGATCGCAGCAAGCTGCAGACCATAGAACGTGATTTGAAAAACGTAGTGTTTGGTCAAGAACCTGCTATTGAAGCATTGGCTTCTGCGATCAAAATGGCGCGTGCTGGTTTAGGTAAAACTGATAAGCCGATTGGTTCCTTCTTATTCTCTGGTCCGACGGGTGTAGGTAAGACTGAAGTTGCGAAACAATTGTCCTTCATCATGGGCATAGAGTTGATTCGCTTTGATATGTCTGAATACATGGAGCGTCATGCGGTGAGCCGTTTAATTGGCGCGCCTCCAGGTTATGTGGGATTTGATCAAGGTGGATTGCTCACAGAAGCTATTACTAAGAAGCCGCATGCAGTATTGTTGTTGGATGAAATTGAAAAAGCCCATCCTGATATTTTCAACATTCTGTTGCAAGTCATGGATCACGGCACGCTGACGGATAACAACGGTCGCAAGGCAGATTTCCGTAATGTGATTATTGTGATGACCACGAATGCAGGCGCAGAAAGTTTGCAGAAACGTTCAATGGGCTTCACGGAATCTAAGCAAGCTGGTGATGAAATGGCTGACATCAAGCGCATGTTCACGCCTGAATTCCGTAATCGTCTCGATGCGATCATTAGCTTTAAAGCCTTGGATGAAGACATCATTCTGCGTGTAGTAGATAAATTCCTCATGCAGCTTGAAGAGCAATTACATGAGAAAAAAGTGGAAGCTGTCTTCAGTGAGGATTTACGTAAATTCCTTGCTAAGAAAGGCTTTGATCCTCTCATGGGAGCACGTCCTATGTCACGTCTGATTCAAGACATGATACGTAAAGGCTTGGCGGATGAACTCTTGTTTGGTAAGTTGGTATCAGGTGGTCGGGTGACTGTCGATATTGATGATAAAGAAGAAATTAAGTTGGCATTTAGCGAGGGTGATGCACCGCCTGCAGCGCCTCCTCAAGAAGCAGCAGAAGTAGAGTAATCTCTTCTTCGATAAAAAACCCAGCCACTGTGCAAGTGAGCTGGGTTTTTTTATATGCCACCATTTGTGAATGACATATGGTGCGGACGATTATGCTACGCTAATCGTCTCTACAAATTCGATCATTGAAACGCATGAAGGACTCAATAGATTGCATCGCATAAATACATGGTTGTCATATCTGTAGGTACGAATAGCGCAGCGTATTCGTACGAGTAAATTGCAATTAAGGCGCAGATGGTTTTCCGCTCGTTGGTTTTTGTTTGACCTGCACAATAATTTCTCGCATCAGTTTTAAGCGCTCATTAGTCAATTGGTGAGCCGCCGTATATTTTTCATTACTTTTTAT
>JAXISQ010000016.1:0-13597 GCA_034680505.1 Noviherbaspirillum sp. | reverse complement strand
GCTGCCTTACCTGTGCGACGTTCTTCTTCTGCTTTTTCTTCTTCTATGTAAGGCACCAGATGTGCAACCGCTTGTTTCATCACGCGCGCTGATTTCACTACCTGAGGCAAAAACATTTTGCCTTGAGCGAATAAGTCACCGACGATATTCATGCCGTCCATCAGTGGACCTTCAATCACATGAATAGGGCGGCCGCCACTTTCAAATACTGCTGCACGTGCTTCTTCGGTATCTTCTACTATCCATTGTGTGATGCCATGTACTAAAGCATGTGCCAAGCGTTTTTCTACAGCGGCTTCGCGCCAGACTAAAGTTTGTTCTTCTTTTTTATCGCCGGCTTTTAACGTCGCAGCGAAATCAATCATGCGCTCTGTTGCATCTTCGCGGCGATTTAATACTACGTCTTCTGCGCGCTCACGTAATTCAGAATCGAGATCATCATAAACACCGACCATACCGGCATTCACAATGCCCATACTCATACCAGCTTTAATGGCGTGATAAAGGAATACAGTGTGTATCGCTTCACGAGCAGGATCATTGCCGCGGAATGAAAAACTTACATTCGACACACCACCGCTGATTTTTGCGTGCGGCAGATTTTCACGTATCCAACGCGTCGCTTCTATGAAATCAACAGCATAATTATTGTGTTCTTCTATACCGGTTGCGACAGCAAAAATATTTGGATCAAAAATAATATCTTCGGGAGCAAAGCCTACTTTATCTACAAGCAAATGATAGGCGCGTGCGCAAATTTCTGTTTTACGTGCAAAGGTATCGGCCTGACCTTTTTCATCAAAGGCCATCACAATTGCTGCTGCACCATAACGTCTACATAAATTTGCTTGTCTTAAAAATTCTGCTTCGCCTTCTTTGAGCGAAATAGAATTCACAATCGCTTTACCTTGCACACATTTCAAACCTGCTTCTATCACTGACCATTTTGATGAATCGATCATGATAGGTACACGAGCGATATCTGGCTCAGATGCGATGAGATTTAAAAACCGCGTCATGGCTGCAACTGAATCCAACATGGCTTCATCCATGTTGATGTCAATAACTTGCGCACCATTTTCAACTTGTTGTCGAGCGACTGCTAAAGCTTCTTCGTATTGCTCATTCAAAATCATACGTGCAAATGCTTTTGAACCGGTGACGTTGGTGCGCTCGCCTACATTAACGAATAAAGAATCTTCGTCAATCGTAAACGGCTCTAAACCTGACAAACGCATTTGATGCAAGTGGGTAGGAATGATGCGTGGAGCTATAGCCTGCACTGTGTCAGCAATTGCTTTGATGTGATCTGGCGTGGTACCACAACAGCCTCCAGCAATATTCACGAAACCACTTTCAGCAAATTCTTTTAACAGCGAGGAAGTTACATCTGGTGTTTCATCAAATCCTGTGTCTGACATAGGATTCGGCAAGCCTGCATTTGGATAAATACAAACATAGGTTTCTGAAATTTTTGACAGCTCTTCAGCATAAGGGCGCATCAGGGTCGCACCTAATGCACAATTTAAACCTATGGTTAAAGGCTTGGCATGACGCACTGAATTCCAAAAGGCAGTCACTGTTTGACCTGATAAAACACGACCAGAAGCATCAGTCACTGTGCCTGAAATCATGATAGGCAGTTTTTGTCCATACTCTTCAAAAAACTGATCAATCGCAAATAAGGCTGCTTTGCAGTTGAGTGTGTCAAACACAGTCTCAACTAACAATACATCCGCACCACCTTCTACTAAGGCACGCGTTTGTTCTAAATAGGCATTAACTAATTGATCGAAGGTGACATTGCGCGCACTAGGATCATTAACATCGGGAGAGATCGATGCTGTTTTAGGTGTAGGGCCTAATGCGCCAGCGACGAAGCGCGGCTTATCTTTGGTGCTGTATTTATCACAAGCTGCACGCGCGATTTTCGCTGCCTGCACATTCATCTCATAAGCCAGATGTGGCATATGATAATCATCTTGAGCAATCGTCGTCGCACCAAATGTATTGGTCTCGATTAAATCTGCGCCTGCTGCTAAATACTGTTCATGGATTTCTTGAATCACATGCGGTTGGGTGAGCGTTAACAGCTCGTTATTTCCTTTGACGAAAATTTCTTTACCTGGCACGGCAAAATTTGCAAAACGCTCACCGCGATAATCTTCTTCTGTCAGCTTATAACGCTGAATCATGGTGCCCATAGCACCATCAAGAATCAATATGCGCTGTGATAGCAAATCACGCAAAATCGTTTCAGTTGTAGATATAGCGTCGCGTTTCATGTGCTCAAAAAATATAATCGCTGCAGAAAATAAAAAACCCGGCCTGCAAAGCAAAGCCGGGCATGCATGCCGCTTTAGCAGTATTTGTGTAGGACTTTCACCTCGGCGCCCGCAAGCTGGTTTTGACTTGAATAATCAAATCGGCGCTCATGAATTATACGTTAAATCAAGAATGAATTTCGAAACGCTGGCCCATCTTCATAGGGAAACCCTTTAGAAATTCAGCAGCAGGGAGTCGTTTACCTCCAGGCTTTTGTAATTCCTTCAGCACTAGCGCACCGCGACCACACGCGACTGTTACACCATGCTCATCCACACTCAAAATTTCTCCGGGTTCACCCGCCAAATCTAGGCATTCAGCATGCCAAACTTTTAATGTGATTTCTGCGAATCCTGCACTTGCTGCAGGGAAGGGATTAAATGCCCTGACTTTGCGTTCTAAAACTTCAGCTGCCTCTTGAAAATTCAGTGCCGCCTCTTGCTTAGAAATTTTCGCCGCATAGGTCACGCCGATTTCTGGTTGTGGCGTTGCTGGTAATTTGCCTAACTCGAGTGCGCGCATCGCATCAACAATTAAACGCCCGCCCATATTTGCTAGCCGGTCATGCAACAGGCCGGTAGTGTCATTAGCTTGTATGCCTTCTATTTCACTGAGCAGCATAGCGCCCGTGTCTAAGCCCTGGTCCATTTGCATAATCGTGATACCAGTTTGAGTATCACCTGCTTCAATCGCTCTGTGTATAGGTGCAGCACCACGCCAACGTGGCAGTAGCGAGCCATGAATATTGACACAACCTAGACGCGGTATGTTTAAAACAGATTGCGGCAATAACAAACCATAAGCAGCAACTACCATCACATCATGCTCGGTTGCTTGTAACAAGGCATGCGCCGCTTGCGCTTCTTCTGCGTATTTGCCGTCTAATCGTAATGATGTGGGTTGTGCAACGGTGATGCCATGTGTCAGGGCAAATTGTTTTACGGGCGAGGAATGTAATTGCATGCCACGCCCTGATGGTCGGTCTGGCTGCGTGAGCACTAGTGGAATGCTGTAGCCCGCAGCATGAAGAGCGGCTAGTGCTGTGACGGCAAACTCAGGCGTACCTGCAAATATGATTTTCATCGCCAGATTATAGTAGCTAGTGACTTAGCTTGATTTGCCAAACTAGACTTACTTAACCTGCGCCATGCAAGCTAGGCTGACACGAGAATTAAAATTAGCTAGCAACGACAGAACGATCTTTTTTAAGTTCGCGCTCTTCTTTTAAGAGTTTGGTTTTGATGCGATTACGTTTGAGTGGCGAGAGATATTCGACAAAGACCTTGCCTAATAGATGATCCATTTCATGCTGTATGCAGACGGCTAACAAGCCATCTGCTTGACGTTCAAAAAACTTACCCTCTGCGTCCTGTGCTTTGACTTTCACTTCGACAGCACGTGCCACACCATCATAAATACCAGGCACGGATAAACAACCTTCTTCATGAACTTTGCGTTCTTCACTAGCCCAGACTATTTCAGGATTTATCAGTACTAATAAATCATCTCTGGTTTCAGAGACATCTATCACGATCAGTCTTTCATGCACATCTACTTGTGTGGCTGCCAATCCAACTCCAGGTGCGTCATACATTGTTTCCGCCATATCCGCGATTAATTTCTTTAATCGATCATCGAATGCAAGTACAGGCTTAGCAATTTTATGCAAGCGAGAATCTGGATAACGGAGTATGGGAAGGAGTGACATTCAGCTTTTACACAACATCTAAAAAAATAGCTTAGTTTTCATACAGAGAAGTTGGCTGGCTAGTGCAAAATCCTCGTCTGCTCGCACGCCGAGCTGTGCGCAATGTTAACGTGGAAATAGGACTGACAACCGATGAAAAAGTTTAGCACAGCTGTATTTTTCTTCCTGATGAGCTCAGCCTTATATGCCGCTCCCCCAACCATTGAAAAACGCTCACCAAAAGTGCGTCTCGTAGCTTTGCCTCCTAAGGCATCAAACTCTTTCATTTCACAAAGCTTACCTAAACAACGCCCGCCGGTCATATTTTTAAGCTCACTCGCTATAAAACAAGCTCCAAGAATCGCTGCATTTGAATTAAGCCAAAGGCTGGGCGGGCTACATCAGACCATTTACGCTGAGGGAGAATTAAACCAAGTTTCAAAATTTGATGTTGTTCGTAATTGGCAAAAAATCATTGACCCAGTTAGTGGTCAGTTATTAGGTCATGCAGGCCTACACATAGGCAAAGTAGAACTTGTGCAAGCAGCCACATTGCTTAATCCCACCCATACTTTTTTAGTTACTCACGCCTCAGCTGAATTATCTGTCGGTGATGTACTGCTGCCGCCATTACAAAATGATTGGCCGCATGATGTATTCAATGGCCAGTCTTCCAAAGGCGATACTATCAATGGTCGCATTGCTACTTTGATGCGAGAAGGTCTTTGGGCAGGAACTATGGATGTCGTAGCAGTTAATTTGGGCAGTCAGCACGGTATGCGTGTAGGGACGACCTTATCGGTCTTGAAGCAAGCTAGAATCGATGGTTCATCTGCAACCGAAGCATCCCCACCTACCGTTATGCAAAACATGGCCACCCTATTTGTTTTTGATGTGAGTGAATTGGCTGCCTTCGCCTTGGTAACACAGGCGAGAGACGTAATTACACTAGGCGATAGGGTAGTCAGCGTTCAGGCATACGGAAAATGAAAGCCCATAACGATTTAGCTGCTTGGCTAAGGCTTGTAGCGACTGAAGGCGTAGGCACGCAAACCGCCCGCGATTTGCTGACTCAATTCGGTTTGCCCGAACAAATTTTTGACACCAGTTTTTCGGCACTACAAAAACACATACCTGAAAAAATTGCGCGCGCTTTATCCGGGCCAATTCCGTCTGAGATTCAAGCTCACATAGATCAGACTCTAGCTTGGGTGGCGCAAGAAAATAATTATGTCATCACACTAGGTGATGAGGACTATCCGCAAAGTTTGCTCAGCATTGCAGATCCTCCGGTACTGCTTTATGTAAAAGGACGACCAGCATTTTTAAATATGCCTGCCGTAGCGATTGTGGGTAGTCGAAATGCCAGTGCCCAAGGGATGTTAAATGCTGACCGCTTCGCCCAAAATTTAAGTGAAGCAGGCTTAACGGTGGTTTCAGGTCTAGCTTTAGGCATAGATACCGGCGCTCACACTGGCGCAATAAAATCCGCACAACAAGGCTATGCAGGTTCTAGCATTGCGGTCATAGGAACTGGTCTGGATATAGTCTATCCAGCTGCGAATAGAGCGCTTGCCCACCAGATAGCCGAAGTTGGCTGCATAATAAGCGAATATCCTCTAGGTACGCCGGCGATAGCACATAACTTCCCACGTCGTAACCGAATTATTAGTGGACTTTCTTTGGGCGTTTTAGTCGTCGAGGCTGCGGCACAGTCTGGCTCCCTCATTACTGCTCGCAGCGCATTAGAGCAGGGACGAGAAGTGTTTGCGATTCCCGGCTCCATCCATTCCCCTCTTGCCAAAGGTTGTCATCAACTCATACGACAAGGAGCGAAATTAGTGGAATCTGCCCAAGATATTTTGGAAGAGCTGCGTTGGCAAAATACAGATTCAAAAAATACGCACAGCAGCGGGGTGCAAATCGCTGCTTCTAACTTATCAGATCCAAAATTACAGAGCTTGCTAGAAAATATGGGGCATGAAGCGCTGAGTGTGGATCAACTCATTGTGCGTACAGGACTTCCTGTTTCATCCGTTCAGGCAGCTCTCTTAAATTTAGAACTACAGGGCCAGATCGAAACCCTGCCTGGAGGACAAATTAGGCGCTTAATCGGATAAAAGTTTGCTTTTTATAAATGAATTACGCTTATTTGCACTCAGTCCGCTAAATTAAATAAATCACGCTAACACTAGGAATTTAATGAAAAAAAGCTAGTTTTTGCCTATTTCTAGCTAAATTTCTGCTAATTTTGGCTTGTGTCGACACTCAGTTACCGCTACATTAGGCAGATGTTTGATGTCCTCGTTTACCTATACGAAACCTACTACCGCCCAGATGCCTGCCCTGATTCAGAGGCTTTGGCAAAAAAATTGACGGCTGTTGGTTTTGAACAAGATGAAATCACCAAGGCTTTAGGTTGGTTGACCGATCTTGCACAGACCACTAATGAGATTTTTAGCCAGCAAGCTAGACAAACCGCGTTTTCTTTTGGATTTCGGGTCTATGCTGAGCAAGAATTCGAGATTTTGGGCACCCCAGCGATAGGTTTCATACAATTTTTAGAGTCCGCTGAAGTCATTAACGCTGCTCAGCGCGAAATCGTGGTCGAGCGTGCCTGTGCTTCTAGTGAATCGCCGATTTCTCTCGATAAGCTCAAAGTCATTGTGTTAATGGTGCTGTGGAGCCAAGGCAAAGAGCCGGATGGTTTGATGTTTGATGAATTATTCAGCGACGAAGATGACTCAGAAACCCGTCATTATCACTAATAAGTAAGCGTAAAGTTACAGAAAGCCCGCTAAATTAGCGGGCTTTTGATTTTTTAAGCACCTAGAAAAATTTATCGAATTGCAATCCGGTAAAGATGAGAACAGTAACTTTAAAGCGTGTAACTTGCGGATTTTGCAGCAACGCGCTTATCATTGGCCGCACAACTATTCATGTTGCCAAAAAACTAGTTTTGCGCGACTGAATAAAATGCTGGGTTTTTACATGCACAGCGATTGCCACATAAGTATTCCAGATTCGGACAGACACTATGACTAAAACGCTCATCATTGCAGAGAAGCCTTCTGTCGCAAATGATATTGCCAAGACTTTGGGCGGCTTTACTAAACACGATGAGTATTTCGAATCCGACGACTATGTCTTATCGTCGGCTGTCGGTCATCTGGTCGAGATTGCCGTTCCTGAAGAATATGACGTCAAGCGTGGTAAGTGGTCTTTCAATCATTTACCCATGATTCCGCCTCACTTCGCACTCAATCCTATAGAAAAAACCCATGCGCGCTTAAAAGTTCTGGGCAAACTCATTAAGCGCAAAGATGTGGGCGCACTCATTAATGCCTGTGACGCGGGGCGCGAAGGTGAATTAATTTTTCGCCTCATCGTGCAATACGCCAAAGCGAAACAACCTATACAACGCTTGTGGCTGCAATCCATGACACCTAGTGCAATCCGCGAAGCCTTTACGCATTTGCGTGCTGATGCGGAAATGATGCCCTTGGCAGATGCGGCGCGCTGTAGAAGTGAAGCTGACTGGTTAATCGGCATTAATGGCACGCGTGCCATGACTGCGTTTAATTCTAAAGAAGGTGGCTTTTATCTCACCACAGTAGGTCGGGTACAAACACCGACGCTCTCTATTGTTGTAGAGCGCGAAGAAAAAATTAAACGGTTTGTGTCGCGTGATTTCTGGGAAGTGCGCGCTGAATTTGTTTGCGCAGAGGGCGTGTATGAAGGACGTTGGTTAGATACCAAGTTCAAAAAAGATGAAACTGATCCAGAGAAAAAAGCTGAACGTCTCTGGAGCAAAGCGGCAGCCGATTCTATTGTGGCTGCGTGTAGAGAAAAATCGGGCAATGTCACAGAAGAAGCGAAACCAACGACTTCTATGGCGCCAGCTTTATTCGATCTCACTAGT
Organism: Noviherbaspirillum sp.; assembly: GCA_034680505.1. Lineage (GTDB taxonomy): Bacteria > Pseudomonadota > Gammaproteobacteria > Burkholderiales > Burkholderiaceae_D > Pernthalerella. The sequence goes on along the minus strand of JAXISQ010000016.1, from coordinate 5,663 downwards.
TTACAAAGAGAGGCGAATGCACGCTTTGGTTTCTCTGCTAAGAACACCTTAGGTTTAGCGCAAGCACTGTATGAAAAACATAAAGTGCTAACTTATCCTCGTACTGATTCCAGACATCTGCCTGAAGATTATTTGAATACAGTCAAAGAAACATTGGAGATGTTAGGAGAGAACAATAACTACTATCAATTCTCTTCACAGGTTTTAAAAAACAATTGGGTCAAACCAAATAAACGTATTTTCGATAATACAAAGATTAGCGATCACTTTGCGATCATTCCTACTACGCAAGCGCCTAAAAGTCTCTCTGAGCCTGAACAAAAACTGTATGACTTAGTGACGCGTCGTTTCTTAGCAATCTTTTTCCCAGCTGCTGAATTCTTAGTCACGACTCGCTATACCGAAGTATCAGGTCATCAATTTAAGACTGAAGGTAAAGTGCTGACTAACCCTGGATGGTTAGCCGTCTATGGCAAAGAAGTCATCGATGAAAAACCAAATAAAGATGGCGAATCCAGTAGCACGACCTTAGTTGCTGTTGCTAAGGGTGAGAAAGTCAAAACAGAACAAGTTATTCCGCATGCGTTGGTCACGAAACCTCCTGCACGCTATTCAGAAGCTACCTTGCTCTCGGCGATGGAAGGCGCAGGAAAACTCATAGAAGATGAAGAGCTACGTGATGCCATGGCTGGCAAAGGTCTAGGCACACCAGCTACTCGCGCTGCGACGATTGAAGGCTTATTGAATGAAAAATATATCGTGCGTGAAGGGCGAGAGTTAATCCCTACTGCTAAAGCTTTTCAACTCATGACATTGTTGAGAGGCTTAGATGTCACCGAGCTCACCGCACCTGAATTAACAGGTGAATGGGAATACAAGCTTTCTCAAATCGAGCGCGGCAATATTAGTCGTGAAGAGTTCATGCGCGAGATTGCGCAAATGACGCAAATCATCGTTAAGCGCGCGAAAGAATATAACAACGACACCATACCCGGAGATTACGCCACCTTAACGACACCTTGCCCTAATTGTGGTGGCGTGGTCAAAGAAAATTACCGACGCTTCAACTGTACTAAATGCGAATTTTCTATGAGTAAAATTCCAGGCGGTAGACAGTTTGAAGTAGCTGAAGTTGAAGAATTACTGACTGAACGCACCATAGGTCCCTTGCAAGGTTTTCGTTCCAAGATGGGCAGGCCTTTCGCAGCAATTCTAAAGATTTCACGCGATGAAGAAATCAAAAACTTCAAACTGGAATTTGATTTTGGTCAGGGCTCACAGGATGATGAAAATGCAGAGCCAGTTGATTTCACAGGTCAAACATCCTTAGGCCCTTGTCCTAAGTGTGGCAGTGGTGTGTATGAAATGGGTCTGGCTTATTTCTGCGAAAAGACTTTAGCAAAACCTAAGGCATGTGATTTCCGCAGTGGTCGTATCGTATTACAACAAGAAGTTTTGCCAGAACAAATGGTGAAATTACTGAATGATGGTAAGACCGATCTTTTGCCTGGTTTTGTTTCGCAACGTACTCGTCGACCATTCAAAGCTTATTTAGCTAAAGGCAAAGATGGCAAAGTAGGTTTTGAATTTGAAGAACGTAAACCTAAAGGTGATGGTACTAAAACTAAGGCTGCCAAAACAACGAAAGCTGAAAAAGAATCCGGTGAAGAAGAAGTAGCTCCGACAAAAGCTGTCGCTAAAAAAGCAGCAGTGAAAAAAACAGCCGCAAAGAAAACGACCAAAACTGCTGCTAAAAAAGTCGCTGTAAAAAAAGCTGTCGCTAAAAAAACAGCGTGACTATATTAGTCTGTCATTACTTCTGACTCTCAGAACGATGACAGACTCTTCTCATCCACTAAACTCTGCTTAGCAAAGTGGTGTCTATGTTTACCGTATCTCAACCACCTAAACTGAAATCTATTCTCATTGCAAGTGGCTTAATTATTTCACTGGCCATGGGTGTAAGACATGGTTTTGGTTTCTGGCTACAGCCTATTTCACAAGCGCATAACTGGACACGTGAAACATATTCATTGGCTATGGCCATACAAAATATTATGTGGGGGCTGTTCGGTCCACTCGCAGGTATAGCTGCAGATAAATTTGGTGTCGCTCGCATCGTCTTAATTGGCGCAGCGCTATATGTAGCTGGCTTGCTATGCATGTCTTGGGTTGATCAACCCACGCTCTTCATCATTAGTACTGGGGTGCTGATTGGTGCTGCATTGTCTTGTACTGCGTTTGGTCCACTCTCAGGCATAGTCGGCAGATCCACTTCTGTGAATGAACGCTCATGGGCATTTGGCATACTAGGTGCAGCAGGTTCATTTGGTCAGTTTGTGATGATACCTGCCGAACAACAACTCATAGCCATGACCAACTGGCAAGAAGCGCTTCAGTTGCTGTCTGTTGCGATTCTGATTGTGATGGTACCTATGGCATTTTTATTGCGCGAACCAGCACAAGCGGTCACACAGCATCAACATCAGCAAAGCTTGTCTGAAGCTATTCGCGAAGCTTTTTCTCAGCGTTCATTTCGTCTTCTTATTTGTGGTTATTTTGTTTGCGGCTTTCAAGTCGTTTTCATAGGTGTGCATTTGCCTGCTTATTTAAAAGATGCAGGTATTACTGATCCTAGTGTTGCCGTCACTGCTTTAGCACTCATAGGACTTTTTAATATTTTCGGATCATTTTATGCAGGCAAGCTGGGGGGTAGCGTGCCTAAACGCTATCTACTCTCTGGTATTTATTTTTCACGTGCCGTATTTATTTTAATTTTTATTCTAGCCCCATTAACAGCATTTTCTGTTTATGTGTTTGCTGCTGCCATGGGTTTGCTCTGGCTCTCTACCGTACCTTTAACAAATGGCGTAATCGCTAGTATCTTTGGTGTACGCTATCTTTCTATGCTGTCTGGTTTTGTTTTCTTTTCTCACCAGTTAGGTAGTTTTCTTGGTGTATGGTTAGGCGGGTATCTCTATACACTCAATGGGAATTATCAGACAGTCTGGTTGATTACGATAGGTTTAGGAATTTTTGCTGGCTTGATTAACTTACCAATTAATGAAGATCCTTTACTCCGTAAAGTGCCATCTTTAGCTTAGGTTATTTTATGTGGCTGCGATTTCAGAAATTATTCTTTTTGACTACGCTCGTATGCATATTAGTTATTGCTTTTTATGCTTACCTAAGACCCGCCTTTATTTTAGACTTAGGTAGTCGCCTACTACTCTGTTTTTCATGACACCAGATAACCCACATTTTTCTCTAGCGCCTCGCTCTGCAATTCAATCTTTGGGCGCCTCACGTATACGTGAAGTGGCTAACGCGGGCTTGGGTAGAGATGATGTGATTCCATTTTGGTTTGGTGAGCCAGACGAAGTTACACCTGAATTTATACGTTTAGCGGCTAAAGCCTCTATCGATGCTGGTGAGACTTTTTATTCGCATAATTTAGGTTTACCAGATTTGCGCGCAGCTATTGCTGACTATGTCACTCGATTTCACGGTAAAACAGATGTGAATCATATTGCAGTTAGTTCATCGGGTGTTTCTGCACTGATGTTGATTGCGCAGTTGTTATTCAATCCTGGTGATAGAGTGGTTGCCGTTACGCCGCTATGGCCTAATTTAGTTGAGATACCTAAAATTCTCGGCGCTGAAGTTATTTCAGTACCTTTAGAGCTCAACACTACGTCACTGCATCCTGCTTGGGAGCTGAATCTTGAGCACTTATTACGCGCACTAACACCTAATACCAAAGCTTTATTATTAAACTCGCCTAACAATCCAACTGGTTGGATGATTACGCGTGCTGAACAAGAAATATTATTAGCACATTGCCGCAAACATGGAATTTGGTTGATTGCTGATGATGTCTATGAGAGGTTAGTTTATTCCACTCCCACGACTAACTTGCAGTGCGCTCCTTCTTTTTTAGATATCAGTGACAGAGATGAGCGCGTTATTTCAGTAAATAGTTTTTCTAAGTCGTGGTTAATGACAGGTTGGCGTTTAGGATGGATGCAAATTCCAACTGAGCTTATGCATGGTTTAGGCAAACTCATTGAATACAATACTTCTTGCGCTCCCGTTTTCATACAGCGTGCTGGTGTCGTCGCGATTGAGCAAGGTGAAGCAATCATAACGCGCACCCAAGCGCGTTACACTGCAGCGAGAGATTTTTTAGTTACGCGCTTATCTGAACCCTACTTCCGTGATGCAGGACTTATCGTGCCGTCACCTCAAGCTGCTATGTATTTATTTTTTAAAATTCAAGGTGCTACTGATACGCTAGCACTTTGTAAACGCTTAGTGACTGAAGCTGGTTTAGGTTTAGCACCTGGCAGTGCTTTTGGGCCAGAAGGTGAGGGTGCAATTCGTTGGTGCTTTGCTAGCTCATTAGAAAAATTAGATCTTGGTTGTCAACGCCTTCAACATTTTCTCGAAGCACAAAAAAGAATTAATTGCAGCTAACCTATTGATAAATTATTTTTTCAAACCGAATAGAAAAGTATTCGAAGTTAGTTATGTTGTTATTTTTATCAACAAAGCAGTTAATTCATTTGGTGATGTAATCATCGCATCATGACCCGCTGCTAGTTCTTCATACTGCCAATTTTTTTGTTCTTTTATCCATTTTCTCGTTTTTTCTAATGGCGCATAGCTAGGATTAGTCACGGCTATATATGTTTTGCCTATCCCATTTCCTAACGCATGTTGTAAGTGTAATGGCTCTTTATAAGCATTCAGGGGATGAGGAGTAAGTCTGCGATTTAGCCATGCAACTTGATTCTTTTCAAACACGCCCATTTTCTCTGCGGATGGAATAGCCATACGCAATCCTTCTTCATCTATAGTGCGGCTACGTTCTTGTTGTACTTCTGTAGGCAATATAGATAATGCTGACTCACCGCTTTGTACAATCAATGCATCGAGATAAATCAGATGGCGAATTTTTTCTGGTATGCGATCTGCCACAGCAGAAATCACAGGCCCAGCAAAACTATGCCCCACTAGATTAATTTCATTCAGTTCTTCATTTTCTATCACTGCTAGCACATCATTGATAAAAGTTGAAAGGCCGACTTCTTCATTTAACAAGTGTGCTCGTTCTCCACATCCTGTAAATGTCGGTGTAAGTACTTCATGGCCTAGCAGCCGCAATGCCTGCGCTACATGCTTCCAACACCATCCGCCATGCCATGCGCCATGTATTAATAGAAATTTCACTCTCAACCCTTAAAATTTTTATATGCTTGCTCTCGAATAGTTTTTTGCTAGTCACAGTAAAATAGCACTATGGAATTAACATTAACAGATCTGGAACAAGCCATTAATCACTGGCGAGTACTACGTCCTTCCTTAGGTGAGGAACGCGCTTTATCGACTGAGGTCAATGTGCTGGCGAATGTGTATGCCCATATGATCTTCCACAGAATAAAAGTTATTCCACTCGCGACCCTAGATGAAACCGCACAAAGGCTCATAGAGAGCTGGCGTTTAGCTTGATTGCTTTGTACTCAAGCAGCTAAGTGACGTGATTGTCTGCCCGGCGCGGCTCCCGCACTGACTGTTTTTTGCATTTTATTTCTTGGTTCTGTACTAGCTATTTTTCCTGCATAGTCACTACCCACTAATTCATGGGCTTTTTCAGTTGTCAT